>CAZOBQ010000117.1:0-8113 GCA_964578155.1 uncultured Lentisphaeria bacterium | reverse complement strand
GAATGCCGAGCCTGCTTTGTTTAGCGATATATTGATACTGATCGATCATATCAGCCCATTCTACAGGTTCGTTAATATCAGGTGTTGAACCACCACCACTAAGGAGTGAGCCAAGATGATATTTTCGAATATCATCAATATCCTCAAGATATCGCTTATCTACTTGAGTCATTTGTCCAACTTTTTCAGCGAGGGTCATCATGGAGACTATCTGGTCAACACTTTTTCCGGAAATCGACTCTTGTCTTATGACAGGTTCAGTGGAGTTACACCCCAATAGCACTGTGAGTATCAACAGCCATGATACATTTGAAATTCCTCGTCCGATCGGTAACATATTTTCTCCTCGTTAGCAGTTCCCCGCTGAAATGGTATTTGATATCCACATAAAATGACAATAAGAGTGCCATAATTAAATAAAATTTAACAAAATATGATTATCTCCCATCATCCCGGTATTGAAAACTTTATTGAAGTGATTTATCAACAACTATCTGTAATGCGTATATGGCCGATTAAGGGACTGTAAATTATATATATGCGTTAGATTATGAACTTAATTATTAAAGCGATCACAAGATTATAATATGCGCTATTTACAGATAGAATGATTTTTCTTTTGGCCGTATTTCTTCTGCAAATAATATATGCCTTGTATTGATTTGATATCTCAGTTATTATCATTTCAATAATATGACTGAAACTAATAACACAACGAGAACCATTTACGCACGCTTTAAATCACTTCTAACCAGTTTTCCATTTCTATTTGCCATAAGTCTCCTTATGATTTCAACTTCATTCTTTTTTTCCAGTTTTCCCATCGGGAGAACACCGGTTGTTGAAGAGACGGTTCAGCGGGTTTATTTCGCTGATAATATTGCCTTCGGACACAGGGAACTTATTCGGAAATTCAATACATTGCATCAAGGTGAGATAGAAGTGGTGCCCATTGATTTACCTTTTACTAAATTTAATACCAATCAGCGTAAAGAGTTAATTGCTAGAAATCTACGGAGTCGGAGTAGTCGTATAGATGTTTTCTCGGTGGATCTGGTTTGGGTCCCAAGATTTACAAAATGGGCTGAACCTCTTTCACCATATTTTTCCGCAAAACTATTAAGTGAATTGGTCCCACAGTCACTAGAAACATGTTATGTGGATGGTCAATTGTATGCCATGCCAATTTATCTTGATATTGGCGCACTTTTTTACAGGAAAGATATGATTCTTGCGTTGCCTGATGGTGAGGCGATCAATAAAAAGATCCAAGAATCTATCAGTTGGGAAGATTTGCTGACCATCACTGCCAAACATTTTCCTGATCAACCCGCTTATATGCTACAGGGGGAGGCCTACGAGGGGCTGGTCTGTAATTTTAACGAGATTATTGGTCAATCTCTACTTAAACCAAATTCCAGGGATATGATCGATCTGACCGATTCACTCATTGTGGAGAGAGTTCAATTCATGCGCCAGTTGATTGAGTCTGGGGTCTCACCGACAGTCGTTTTAAATATGACTGAAGATGACTGTATTGATTATGCCTTAAAGAATGACGTGCCCTTTGTGAGAGGCTGGCCAACTGTTGATAATGAAGGTGAAGTGCTGTATGACCCGGTAAAATTCAACAAACTTGCCCTGGCACCTTTGCCTCATTTTGAAGGTTATGAGTCTTCACCTGTGTTTGGTGGCTGGAATATGATGTTGTCCAAACATTCACCTGTCAAAGAAGCATCAATTCTCTTTATGCAATTTGTGGCTTCACTTGAGGGGCAGACAATCTTCTATGAAGCTGAGGGCTTGCTCCCTATTCAGAAGAAATTTTATCACAGTGAATCTGATGAGGAGCGGCAGCAAAGACTGAGCAAGGTAGCAAAAATGTTTGAGAAGGGAATTCATAGACCCGCTATTTCTGATTATACTTTGATTTCTGATATTCTCTCACATCAGATCCACAGTGTGCTGGCAGGAGAGATCACTGCTATTGAGGGCTTACAGGAAGCAAAGAATAAAATATCCATAATTGAATCGATTCGGAACTGACGTGAAAATTAAAGAACGTCTCGATAACTATCATATCGAAATTCAACATATTATCGTGTTGTTTATAATTGGACTCGTATTCCAGATGTCCTTATCCTTTATCAACAGTCAGTCGACCAATAAGCTGTTTAAGGAATCAATGGATTACTATCGGAAGGATTCAGCTGAGCGTGTTGCAGACTTGACAACAACCTCTCTGGAACTGCTGATAGAACATAGCCGACCTCAAGGTGATGCAAATGAGATCGACCGAGATGCCGATATCCAATCCTTTGACAAATTGCTAAGTCAACAAAAACTGCAGCGAAATATCAATGAAGTATACCTGCTGATCAATCACCAGGACACGGTATTTGTTGCATCTCAAGGTCGCCAGATATATGACTATTATCTCGGAAAAGGTGTGGTTGAGTCATCTCCACCAAATGCTGCTGAGAACAAAGCTCTGGAGTATTACTCTGATCATTACATTTCACTCATTGAAGAAGAACAAATTGTAAGTACACTCGAAGGGAATAATATCTTTTATGTTTTGGTCCCATTTTATCACCATGGTGAAGTATCGGGTGCCGCATATATGCAAATTATACCAGAGATCAGCGGTATTCTAAATCTACTGAAATCAGCCTACAATCAGAGTAGTGTCCTTTTTATAGGATTAATACTCATGGGCTTTATGGCAATGTTCTTCATTTATACCTATACAGCCAAGGAACGGGATCAGGTTCAGCAACAATTGTTTGAACAGCGTAGCAAGCAATTACGTGAGCAGGTAGAACACCAAAAGGAAACCCTGTTTACCAAGCGTATTTACCACACACATCACAAAGCTGAGAAGGTGATGGGGTTCATCAAGGAGGATTTACGCACCCTGAGTGAGCCAAACCTGGATGAAGTCCGGAATAGAGCCACTAAGTATGCGAATTTTGTATCGCGAGTCATTTATGATATGAAGTCTTATGACCCACCTACACACGTTATTCGTAATCCCATCTTTCAAACAGATATCAATGGGGTTATCAGTTTTCTTGTGGAGAACATATTTCAACGGGTGTATCGGGAAGGTCAGACAAATGCTGTAGTTATCAAACAAAACCTTGCTGATAATTTGCCCATCATACATGTAAATGAATATGTCATATGGGAGATAATCGAGCCTCTGATCCAAAATGCCATCGATCATAATTCAGGCCAGTCTCTCGAATTGCAGCTGACCACTTTTCTAGATGAAGAAAACAACGAATTAAGGATTGAGATCAGTGATGATGGTAAGGGATTCGCCCCTGAGCTGCTGGAAAGCGATGATGATGGGATTAAGTTCATTTTTAAAGAATCAGTCAGTACCAAAGAGGGCACTGCCAACTCGGGTTATGGATGTTATTTGGCAAGAGAGATAAGTCGTCGATGCGGTTGGGAATTGGATGCCAGCAATAAGCTTGATAGTGGAGCTTGCTTTACCATTCGAGCAAAATTAGGATAAATATGAAGCAGGATCAGATTAAAGTATTGTTAGTGGAGGATGAATCTTACGATGTTCGTCGGATCAAGAATACCATCGCTCCATTTCGAGAGCGAATTCATATCGAAGAGATCGTATCAACTGGCGATGATGCTCTTAAAGCAGTTGAGGAGTCAGGACCATTCGATGTAGCGATTTTGGACTATCAAATCTCTGGTGGTTTATATGGTGAAAGACTGATTAAGAAAATTCGCGAGCTAGATCCAGCTATTCAGGTCATCATCATAACTAAAATGACCGTAAACCAAACCGATGTTCACTTTGCAAATCAGATGCTGGAGAGTGGTGCATACTGGTTTGGTACAAAGTATCCCTCTGATATTGAAGAATTTATTTATCAACCTACGGATTTTATCCTCACCATTCTGAATGCAGCTGAAAAGAAGAAGTTGGAGATGGACCGCATTCGCTCCCAAAGGCGATTGGATCGTAAAATTGACCGAATAGTGGAGGAGCGTCCATTACTGGGTGATTCTCCCAGCATGGAGAGAGTTCGAGATCATATTGCTAAATTTGCTGTAACACAGGCCAATGTATTGATTCTTGGTGAATCAGGCTCGGGTAAAGAACTCATTGCACGAAATATTCACTATCAGAGTGAACGAAAATATGAAAATGTGGTTACCGTCAATTGTGCAGCAATTCCGGGAGAATTGATAGAAAGTGAATTATTCGGTTTTGTTAAAGGCGCATTTACCGGTGCAAAGGATGATAAGCTTGGTCTATTTGAACAGGCTGACAAGGGTACCATTTTTCTGGATGAAATCTCTGAGTTACCGTACGCATCTCAGGCAAAACTCTTACGCGTTCTTGAAACTGGGGAGATCGATAAAATAGGGCGAAAAAAGAGCCATAAGGTTGATGTTCGAGTTATTTCAGCGACCAACAAGGATCTAAAGGAGCTCATGAGCCAAAACAAATTTCGAGAGGACCTTTATTACAGGCTAAATATCCTAAAAATCTACGCTCCTTCTGTTCGAGAGAGGTATAAGGATGTTCCACTCCTAATTGATTATTATATAGATCATTATTGCAAAGACCTGAGCATTATGAGACCCCAAATATCAGCAAAGGCTATGACTCAATTGGAACATCATGATTGGCCAGGAAATGTACGACAGCTAAAAAATGTGGTTCAACGCTTGGTAATACTTGGGATGGATGGCATTACTCCTGAGACAGTAAATATGGCTTTGGATATGCAAACACAGGATCATTCGTCAAGCTTTGTGAACCCTGTTTTCGATGAAAATGACCTTCTACCCTTAAAAGAAGTTGAGTTTAATTTTCGAAAGCAATATTTTGAGTATGTTCGTAGTCACAGTAAGACTGACACTGAAGCTGCCGGGAAGCTAGGTTTAGCACCACCCAATTTTCATCGTATGTGTAAAGAATTAGGTCTCAAATAAGATTATACGAAATTATCATAATGATAAAATATTTATCCCAATGATAAAGTTCACCGGTGGTTTAACACTCTCCAGATAATCTCTAAAAAAATATTCACAATATATTCTCTATATAAAAATTGAGCTGGCTAGGTTTGTAAGTACCTGATATACAAACGATTCTGTAGAATTATTACATCTTCTCTTTAGGCCTTTTTTCGGCAGCGATAATAATTATGAACCTTGATATGGCATGTGGTTCGGTATTTGACAATATAAGATGTATGAGATTAAAATTATACCATAACTCGAGTCGCTCTAGATAGGATCATCGATGAGTGGATTAGATTATACAGTAATCGTATTGTACTTCCTGATGGTAATGGGAATTGGTGTCTATTTTTCACGTCGAACTTCAGATTCAACAGAATATTTCTTAGCAGGTCGTAGTGTTGGTTGGGTTGCAATCGGTGCCTCCTTATTTGCATCTAACATTTCAAGTGAGCATTTCATAGGTTTAGCAGGTACAGGTTCCAGTAGTGGCTTGGCCGTAGGGCACTTTGAATGGCTGGCTGCCTTTATCGTACTTTTACTGGGTTGGGTATTCGTGCCATTTTACTTGAAATCTGGTGTCTTTACCATGCCAGAATTTCTCGAGAGACGATATAGCCGATCCAGTCGCATGTATTTAACCTCTGTTTCTATTCTGGCATACATCATCACTAAGATCTCTGTGACCCTATATGCCGGGGGATTATTACTTCACAAAATATTGGGTTGGGATATGATGACCTCAGCCATTGCTCTTATTATAGTAACTGGTATTTACACCATAGCAGGTGGGCTGAAAGCGGTAATCTATACTGAGCTTATACAAACCTTTGTTCTTATTGGTGGTGCAGTCGCCCTTACACTGCTAGGCTTAAATGAAGTAGGTGGTTTTTCAGGTCTCCAGGCCAAATTACCCCCGGATTTCTTTAATATGTTCAAAGCCATGGATCATCCAGATTTTCCATGGACCGGTATTATTTTCGGAGCTCCTATTTTAGGAATATGGTATTGGTGTACAGATCAATTCATTGTCCAGCGTGTTCTCAGTGCAAAAAATATTAATCATGCTCGTTCAGGTGCCATTTTCGCAGGTTTTCTAAAAATTCTACCCGTATTTATTCTGATTCTTCCAGGATTGATTGCAGCAGCTCTTTTTGGAACTTCCGGAGATGAAGCCTATCCCACACTAGTGACCAGTTATCTACTACCTTCAGGTATCAAGGGGATAGTTGTCGCCAGTCTTTTAGCTGCACTGATGTCATCACTTGCCAGTGTATTCAATAGCACCTCAACATTATTTACTATGGATTTTTATAAACATTACCGTCCCGATTCATCTGAAACAGAATTGGTCCTAGTGGGTCGATTGGCTACAACAGTCATGGTTGTCCTGGGAGTATTGTCAGTTCCCTTAATAACCATGTTGAGTGGTCAACTGTTTGTCTACCTCCAAAGTGTGCAGGCGTACATCAGTCCACCCATCGCAGCAGTATTTATTTTAGGTATCTTCTGGTCCAGAGCCAATGCAAAGGGTGCGATTTATACACTCGGTGTAGGTGCAGTTCTTGGTGCATTGCGATTCATTATGGAATTATTAATGAAGAATGGTGTTTCAATAGGAGTGCTTGAACCATTTGCTGCCATGAATTTCCTGCACTTTGCTGTATTTCTGTTTGGCATCTCAGTGGTGGTACTGGTGGGTGTGAGTCTTGCTACATCACCGCCTAACAGGGAACAGATATCAGGTCTAACCATGGCATCTGCCAGTGAATTACAAACAGATTTGAGCCGGAAAATGGATGCTCAAGACCCAAGATGGAATCAGATCAATATCATCGCTTCAATAGTTCTCGTATTAAGCATATTAGGCTTATGGATAAAATTCTTTTAATAGTATGTGTTATGAAAAGCAAAAAAGTGTGTAACTTTAACAAAAGAGGAGGCATTATGTTGCCCAATCGTTACTTCAAGAGTATAGCAATTGCTATGTTAGTGCTCCTGCCTATGCTGTTAACAGCACAGTCAGCTGCACCTGCACCTACAATGACTGCAGGAGAAGTCAATTCAATTTTTAGTGATGCTTATACAGACATTGCTGGAACTAACCTAAATCCAAACTGGGGACAAGCTACAGTCGTAACTGAAGTTGACCTGGGCGGTAATAATACGCTACTTTTGAGTGGCTTAAATTACCAAGGGATTAATATTGGAAGTGCAGATGGTGGAGTCGCTCATGACTTTTCCACCATGAAATACCTCCATCTTGATGTCATGAGTAGTAATTCCACCGCATTGAATGTGTTTCTAATCAGTACGACCAGTGGTGAACAAGCCTATGCCGTGCCTATGCAGCATGATGTTTGGTTAAGTCTTAACATTCCATTGACATACTTTTCTGATCTGGGTTTGACACTCAACGATATCCATCAGTTCAAATTTGATGGTGACGGTGATATCTACATAGATAATATTTATTTTGTGGCAGGTAGTGCAACTCTGGTTGCTGCACCAACACCAACAGTGGATGCTGCTGATGTTATTTCTGTGTATAGTGATGCTTATACCGACATTGCTGGTACCAATTTCAATCCAAACTGGGGACAAGCTACAGTTCAATCTGAAGTTGATCTTTCAGGTAACACCGCCCAATTACTCACCGGGTTAAACTACCAGGGTTTCAATATTGGAAGTACTGATGGTGGCGTTGGTCATGATTTCTCCGACAAGAAATATCTCCATCTTGATATCTGGACTGCAAACTCAACAGCGTTAAAGATTTTTCTAATCAGTACGACAAGCGGAGAAAAATTTGATACTGTTGCCATTGAACATGATGTCTGGTTAGGTCTTGACATTCCCTTGACACATTTTTCTGATCAGGGTTTGACACTCGATGATATCCATCAGTTTAAATTTGATGGTAATGGAGATATTTACATTGATAATATCTATTTCCATGGAGAAGGAGCTATTACACCTACAGCTATCAATAGTTTTGAAAATGCTGCCGATATTAGCTTCGGTGCAGGCAATCACTGGGAATTCTATTTTGAATCCGATGATGCCGTGAATAACTACCTTACTCCCGAGTTGGTTGATGCTGCTGGTT
>CAZOBQ010000116.1:0-8249 GCA_964578155.1 uncultured Lentisphaeria bacterium | reverse complement strand
ACCATTGATAAAATTTCCCGGACTTCAGGTTTATCATCAACAATGAGGACAACTTTTGATCTTCCAGGATAATACACATTCTCTGTAACGCTGGCCATTTGAGACCTCCTTATTCACCCTCATTAATTCAAAGTACATGCCATAAAAGTAAGAGTAGATAAGTAGCTGTATATAACCAAGATATAAAAATATTAGAACGATCTTCTTTGAATCAAATGCATTATATGCATTACCTTATTGCACGAACTGCACAGGCCTTGGTCTTAAATTAAGTTTATCAGAGATAGAGTAAATTATGCCAGAATAAATATGGTTCTATTGCTTTGATTGGCTGTAGGTGACATTTGATTTGAAAGAATATCCGGAGTAAGTCACCGTCCCTAGATGTTAAGCACCCCTAAACAGTAGAGGTAAAATAACGAGATGGTATTCTAAACTTAGGATATAGAAAATTAATTCGTTGGCTTCTGATATAGATAGCTTAAGCCTGCTTTTTCAAATCGCTCATATAGAGACTTCAAATTTAGACCCAAAGCTTTAGCTACATGAGTCATATTTCCCCCTAATTCGCGATATGTTTTTAGCATATAATCACGCTCGTTTTGGGCAAGCGTAGCTCGCTCAATATCGCCTTTGTACCCACCACTAAACTGGTGGTCAATATCACCTATTTCAGGAGGCAAATAATCTATTGTTGGTGATGAATCACCCACTAGAAGGAACACTCTCTCCAGGACATGTCTCAGTTCGCGTTGATTACCTGGCCAATCATATCTTTCCAGGGCATCCAGAAATTCTGTATCTCCATCATCCCCAACATCATGGCGACCATTTCTTTCCTTGAAATATTCCACTAGCAAGGGGATATCTTCTTTCCGATCGCGAAGGGCGGGTACATCAATGCTGGCTGAACTTAAGAGATAATACAGATCCTCGCGGAAATTTCCCTCCTCAACCAAGCTGAGCAAATTTTGGGTGCTTGAAGCTATTAATCTGAAATCAGAGCTGACTTCTTTTTGTGCACCTAGCCTAAGAAATTGTTTAGTTTCGATTGCATTTAATAAGGTTGGCTGTAACTCCATGGCCATCTCCCCAATCTCATCAAGAAGAATAGTTCCACCATTGGCGACTTCAAGCAATCCATATTTATGAGTGATTGCCCCAGGGATTGCACCTGCCTCATAGCCGAACAGATCCCCCTTTAATTGATCTGCAGTAATAGTCGAGCAGTTTATGCTTACAAAGGCTTCGCTTTTCCGTGGTCCCTGATTATGTATTGAGCGGGCAATGATGCTCTTTCCTGTTCCAGCTTCACCGGTAATCAAGACTGGAACATCAGAATCTGAAACTTTCTCTATCGCTGTTTTGACCTTTTGTATGGCTTTGGAGTTACCAATTATATCCAGTGACTCGTCTCGCAGAACTTCTTGGCGAAGCATTTCATTTGTTGCTCTGAGATCCCAGCGTTCATGCACCCGGGACACCATGTTGAGCACATCATCATTATTAATGGGTTTAAGGAGATACTCTTCTGCTCCACTCTTCATAGCTTCGAGAGCGCTCTCAATTGAGGAATATCCTGTAAATAACACCACGCTTGTGTCAGGATTTATCAGCTTGACTTGTTTAGTCAATTCTAGGCCAGTCATGTTTGGCATATTGATATCAGATAGTACCAGAGTGTATTGATTTTCTTTAAATAGCTCTAATCCTTCCAAACCATCCTTAGCTACCTCAGCTTCATAACCTTCGGAGTTTAGCAATGCTTTCAGACCTGATCGAATCACCTGCTCATCATCGACGATAAGAATTGAAAATGCTACCATGACTGCTCCTCTTCTAATCTCCCCTTAGCTCATTCATAAATCAGGAATGACAACTCAATAGTAAGATTTTAATAATTTAAGATTCTGATTACAAAATTCCTTCTCAAGCGTACGTGGTTCAGACCAACTCGGTGGAACGTATAATTTTTATTTGTCTTTAAATAGATACTTTCTTGTATCATTCGACAATCCCGATTGCTCTGATCCTTACCTAGGATAATTATTTCCATATCAAGTCAGAATTCACATAATCTTATGGTTTGTATCCAAACATAGTTGTGATATTGAATACAATATTCTTGCCATGACATACTAAGCTACGATCCCGAACTATTTTTTGGATTCAAAAAATCGATTCTCATCGACCCCAGGGGAAACATAAATCCTAAATCTGTACCTGGTGATTTGTTTAGGAGCAAGGACTTCTGACCATGCTAGTATATTTTGACAATCGATAGATCTCCCTATAAAATTCTTTGCAAAACCTGGAATCTGAAGATGAACACATCCCAGTGATCTACTTATGAAACTATTGCAGTATTTGCATAAATACTGTGCAATATATGCATTAGGTTCGTATTGCGGTTACAATTCTTATGATATATAATCATAAATAACAACACCTAAGCCATGTATTTATGTGCTGGCATACGCTTTGACTTATTAAGTGTAGATAAGGAAGGTGTGTCCATGAGAAAAAGAGAGCAATGGGGAGCATAGGGCCTGGGAGATTATGAAAGACTCTGCTAACAAATTTATTGCTGATGCCTATAGTGCTTATAGGATTGTGATAATCATCTTTTTGTTTTTGATCCTCATGTTGGATAAAGCTTTCTCCGCTACCATCTGGTTGGAAGATTTTTCCACCTACACAGAAGGCACCGGTCATGCCGGTAGATCTGATATAGGTGATTACCCGGCTAGTGTGAGTAAATGGACACTGGATTACAGTAACAGTTCATTTAGAAATGACGGTGATTATGTAATGGTTACTAATGGCCTATTTGAAGCACAGGACAATGATCCGGCAACCATCTGGTACTCGGAATCAATTACCATCACTGGATATAGTAATGTTAATGCATCTGTAGACTTATCAAGCTCTGGTGCTAACGGTGGTGACACCCTGGGAGTCTATTATAGCTTGGATGGAGCTACCCCTATCATGTTTACAAATGGTGGTATTGATGGAGGTACAGCCTCAATCACAGCGACAGCCAGTAGCCTGATTGGTACCAACCTCCAAATTATTATCAGGATTTCCAGTAGTGGACAGGGCAAGTTGATGCGCTTTGATAATGTTACCGTATCTGGAACTGTAAGCGATCCTTCAAATCTTTTAACAACACCAGATGCCAACGGCACTGTCATAGATCTCAGCTGGACCCAGAATGCAGGTAGTGAAGATGTCATGGTGGCGTATTCATTAGATGGTATTTTTGGCAATCCTGTAGATGAAACAGCATATGTAGCCACAAATACGATTCCCAGTGGCGGAACTGTTATATATAATGGCGCGAACACCACTTATAGCCATACGGGCTTATTAAAAAATACAACCTATTACTATAAAGCCTGGTCAGTGAATACATCAGATCAATATTCTGCAGGCATTTTAACAAACGATACTTCGTTGCCTGTAGAGTTGGGCGTGTGGAAAGCAAGTGCAGAGAAGGGCGTCGTCAAATTAACCTGGATTACTGAATCTGAGTTTGAGAACCAGGGTTTCATAATTAAGCGGACCTCGACCAGTCTACGCTCTCCAAGCTACGCCGGGCAGGCAGGCTCAGCCACTGGATGGGAAGAGATAGCTTCATTTATAACTCATCTCGAATTAATGGGGCAAGGCTCCACTACACGGCAGACTGTCTATGAGTTCATTGATGCAGATGTATCAGTAGGCGAAACTTATGATTATCAGCTTAGTGATGTAGATTATATAAATACCTTAACTGCTCATGATATTATCAGTGTGACGGTACGGGCAGACGATGAGACCCAGATACCAGGTGGTATTACTTTGTTAGGGGCATATCCCAATCCATTTAATCCCAGCATCACACTCGAATTTGAAATTATGCAGGACTCATTTATAAGCGTCTTGATCTACGATCTCCGAGGCAAAGAGATAGTCAGTTTGGTTCAGGATCAGAGAAGCTCCGGATGGCATAGAGTAGTATGGAATGCACTAGATGCAGAGGGCAGAATCGTTCCCAGCGGCGTATATATGGCAAGAATTCAAGCAGGATCATTTTCACAAACGGTAAAGATGATGTATATGGAATAGTATAAATAATATCTCGGGTTACTGATCACTCAAGGCGGTTATCGTCTTCCCGGGAAGTGTGAAATGGAGAGATCATAAGTGTTCTCAAGAAGAACACAGGGGAGACAAGACCGTGATAAGAAAACCTAGAGCTGGAAATATCTCGATATTTCTTTCACCAGTCATTGGTGAAAGATGAGTCATTACCCATTAATAATGAAATCGCTAGTATTGTATGGGGAAGAGGAAACCTTCCCTCAAGTCACTATATACAATAATACCAGGTCATTATGCCTCCCGCAATATATAGGTTCAGCCTCAAAATTTAATTCTTTGTTGTCAGTTTTGTTGGGAATTTACTTATATTCAACAAAAACGGGGTCTTGCATATGAGTCTTAAACGAAAATTATTTATCATAATTTTTAGTATTGGCATGTTTGCTTTCATGGCACCATCTATCTCATCCTACATCATCGGTAGTAATGCAACGAAACAAGAGACTATTCACAAAATGGAATCTATTCTGGAGAGTAAAATGTATGCCCTCCAGGAGCAGATATCGCACTTAAACCATGGGATGTCTCTACTGACCTCCAGGACCCACCTAAAAAAGATGCTCCACGATTTCTATGAATCCCGGGATGAGGATTTACTAGGTCAAATGATTGAAGAATTGACGAGTGCAAAACAGTCTGCGGAGGGTATCCATGATCTTGGGATACTCGACCTGAACGGTGAAATTATTGTTTCCACAAGCGATTCTGCACGAGCAAGCCATGAGATCATTCCTCCACAATTAAAGAAATTATTACAGCTCAATAATTTTCAATTCTACCTGGATGAAAACAATTCACTATACATTTATTTAACCCAGCCGCTAAGCATCAATGAGAAACGAATCGGATATTTAACTATGTGTCACGATACTAAAGCTATTAGTCAGCTTGTGACTGATTTCTCAGGTCTTGGAAAAACTGGCTTTACGTCACTTAGTAAGCAAATGTCAGATAGTACCGTTTTATTATCGGGACGACGAATTGATGACGAACTCTCACCCTGGAGAATTGTAGACAAATCTGAGTTGGGAAAGATATGTGATCATGTCATTGGAAGGGATCATACCTGCGATCCTAAGCTGCTGATTGGTGTTGATGATCAATATATCGCAATTACTGAATATTTTGAACCTCTGAGCATGGCAATCTCTGTTAGAATAGCTACCTCAGAAGCCTTTAGATCCGTCCAAATATTAAGAAACGCATTGATAGCAGCTGCCATCGTCGCATACTTGCTCATCTGGTGGTTGTCTATATATCTGGCAAATCTATTCACTCGACCCATCAACAAGTTGACTCAGTCTGCCAAGCAGATCAGTGAAGGTGATTATTCACAAAAAGTATTAACAGAATCTCAGGATGAAATTGGGGAATTGGCGCATTCTTTTAATGTGATGATTGATAACCTCAGTGCTTCGCAAAAAGAAACCCAAACAGAAGCTCAGAAAGCCCAAATTTATCTAAATACTGCCTCAACGGCAATGCTGGCCTTGGATCAGTCGGGAATGATAATTCTAGCGAATCCATTTTGTCACAAAGCTCTTGGCTACAATGAAGGCGAGCTCATTGGAAAAAATTGGTTTGATACATGCCTACCGCTTGCAATAAGGGCAGATGTTAAGAAAGTTTTCCAAAATTTGATGCAAGGTGAAATCGAACCGGTAGAATATTACCACAACCCTATTCTTTCCAAGAGTGGTGAGGAACGATTATTTGCTTTTCACAATTCAATATTGACAAATGATTCTGGTGAAATAATTGGAACCCTATCATCAGGCACGGATATCACAGAACACAACCAGATCCAGGAAGCACTGAGAGCGAGCGAGGAAAATTATCGTAATGTTGTCCAGGATCAGACTGAGTTCATCATGCGTTTCAAACCGGATGGTACTCGAATTTTTGTGAATGACAGCTACTGCCGTGTCTTTAATACCACACCCGAAGCTGCACTTAACACGAGTTTTTTTGATGATCTACCCCCTGAGCAAGTAAAAAGGATCAAGAAAAAGTTTAGCACCCTCAGTGAAGATAATCCAGTTATGATTGATGAACATAAAATAGTAAATGGGGATGGCACAAGCGTCTGGCACCTGTGGACAGATCGAGGGGTTTTTGATGAAAGTGGTGTTTTGATTGAAATTCAAGGTGTGGGTCATGACATCACTGAACGCAAACAGTCTGAGAATGAAAGTCAGAAATTAGCCGCGGTTGTAAATCAATCGCCGGCATCTATTGTGATAACCGATACCGATGGCAATATTGAATATGTTAATCCAAAGTTCGTCGAGCTTACAGGTTACAGACATGAAGAGGCTATCGGGCAAAAGCCCAGTGTTTTAAAATCCGGGGCACAATCTGATGAATACTATAGAAACCTTTGGGAAACGATTAGCGCGGGAAAAACCTGGACGGGTGAGTTCCAGAATAAAAAGAAAAATGGAGAACTTTATTGGGAATCTGCCAGCATCTCTCCCCTTGTTGACACAAAGGGAAAAACGATTCAGTATTTGGCAGTGAAAGAGGATATCACTGAGCGCAAACTAGTTGAAGAAATCCTTAGAGATAATGAAGAAAAATACCGTCTCATTGTAGAAAATGCCAATGATGGCATAGAAATCGTGCAAAACGACCATTTAATATATTCCAATACTCGTTTGGCTAAAATGTTGGGATATACAGTGGACGAGATAGTGAATATACCTTTCCACAAAATATTTACCGAGGAAGGCTTGGTTGAACTCAATGAACGCGACAAAAAACGTAAAGCAGGTCAGACTTTACCCAATAAATATGAGACCACACTGCTTAAAAAGGATGGAAGTGTTATTGATGTGGATGTCAAATATGAGATCATATCATACTTGGGAGCCCCAGCCACATTTTCCATCATCAGAGATATCAGTGACCAGAAATTAGCTTCAGAATCATTAACTAAATATGCTAAGCGTCAGGAACAATTACTGGAGACAGCCCACAGTCTGGGTTCTACCCTGAATGTTGCCACTGTTCTTGACCAGGTGGGAAAGAAAATTCAAGATCTCCTTAGTTGTGAAGGTGTAACAGTTTATCTCCTGGATGAATCACGCACAAAATTGAATCCTGCCGTTTCACACGAACCCAAGCATGATAAAAAAATAATGAAAACCGTTGTGGATGTTGATCACTCTCTAACTGGGCAAGTTGTAAAAGCCAAAAAGGGCATGATTTTTAATGATGCCTCCAACCAACCGGGGGCATTTCAGATACCAGGAACACCCAAGGAGGATGATGACCATTTGCTTATTGTTCCACTACTCATCCAGGAAGAAGCAATCGGAGCCATCTGAGGAGATGTCATATGATCTGGGACGCATTATTGAGGACTCTCTCAATGAGATCTATTTATTTGACGCTGAAACTTTGAATTACAGATTTATTAATAAAGGAGCACGTGAAAACCTGGGTTATACAAAAAGAGAGATGGTCAAATTGACTCCCTTAGATATTAACCCGCAACACGATCCAGCTTCCTTCGCGCAGCTCCTTAGCCCTTTGAAATCGGGAGAGAGTGATAATATCCAAATTGAGTCGATTCATCGTCGCAAGGATGGCTCTGATTATCCGGTGAATATTGGTCTACAGATGAGTAGCTATAGGCGAAAACCTTGCTATCTAGCTATTATTTCGGATATTTCAGATAGAAAGGGCCACGAAAAACGACAACTGGATCTAGAGGCACAGCTCCGCCAATCCCAGAAACTGGAAGCTGTAGGGACCATGGCCGGCGGCATCGCCCATGATTTCAACAATATCCTCCAGGGACTGTATCTCTATTCAGGCATTATCAAAAAACAACTTCCTGAAGATGAACAACTTCATGCAAATTTTCAACACATAGTGGATTCAGGAGATAGAGCAAAAGACCTGGTTAAACAAATCCTCACCTTTAGTCGTAAGGAAGATACAGATCTTAAACCTGTTAAGATCCAGTACCTGATTAAAAATGCGCTGAAATTGACTCGCGCATCCACCCCAACTACAATAGAGATTACTGATCAGATTGATTCGGACTGTGGTCCAATTCTTTGTGATTCCACTCAAATCCATCAAGTTTTTAT
>CAZOBQ010000115.1:0-8276 GCA_964578155.1 uncultured Lentisphaeria bacterium | reverse complement strand
TCCCACAAGTATTCCCACGACTAAATTAATACCTTTTACTTTCAGAAAGGCTCCCCTGCTAAAAGCCAATAGTGGTAGCATGCCATGACCATCTTGAACGATTGAGCTCACGACCAGCGTACCCAAGGGAATTAGTCCTTTTGAAAATAGCGTTACGAATAGCAGGTGAGGTCCTGATGACGGGATTACTCCAATCAGGGCAGAGAGCAGAGTAACCTGTAGCTTACTCTCCTGAATGAGTGTGGTCAGATCTATATTCTTATTTGCATAGTGAATAACTAGCAAGGCACCAAAGGTCCACGCAAAAAGGGCTGGCAAATGTACCTTAGTCACATGCTTCCATAAATGATCATGGATAAAATGCTTGGAACTCGTACTGACTATCCAGACTCCCACACTACCAATTAATATGAATGTGATTTTCTTCCAGTTCCATACTTGTGGGCCAAGGTATCCGCTTATTAATAATCCGATAAAAATCAGTAGACCCAAAAATAAATACAAGCGTGATGCTTCACTCCAGGAAGCTCGGAATGTTCTCCAGTTTGGGAGAACTGGCATCGAATCCGAATCATGCAGAACCATTTTATCGCAATGATTTTTAGGAGCATGCTCTAACCCTGTCTTGAAGATGCGATCAACCAGCCAGCCGCTGATCAAAGCTATAAGGAAGAGGATGAGCGAGATGAGAAGCGCCTTCTCTGGAAACATGGCAAGCATGACAAAGGCTTCATCTCCACTAGTGGCAATCATTGTGGCTACAATTGCTCCCAGGGAGAACATCCTGTGGCTATACAGGGTCACAGCAGCAAATGCACCAAGGCAACCAGGCATTACACCCAATAAAGCCGCCCAGATATATTGCTTCCACCCTCTCTGTCGACAAAAATAGGCTTCCCACTTACCCCTGGAGATAACATTCAAGTACTCCACCAGGAGCATCATGACAAAAACAAAGAAACTGATGCTCAGCGCATGTTTCAGGATGGGAAGGATGGTACTCATATGTCTCTCTCTTAATTTATCTTACTCAAAACATTTATCTAATCCTTTGAGATAGTATAATTGATTCTGTTACAAATAATATATGTTAAAAGGCAAGTATGCCTGATTTAATCGATTAGACAAACTACGAGCTATTCACTTAAACCTTCCGTGATGTACAAATTTATCTGATCAGGACAGCTTTTTTAGTCATAACCTGTTTATCGGACCGTAATTGTATCAAATAGATTCCACTTTCTGTGGTCTTTCCATTATTCGAGAGACCCTGCCAGCGAATTACATTTTCACCAACTCTAAAATTGTAATCTGATTCAGTAAACTCTTCTACAACACGACCGGTGATATCAAAGATAGTTAATGTAGTATTCTCAATATTCGTTAACGAAAATGGTATGGTGACTGTTGAATTGAATGGGTTAGGGTAGAGGTTTGACAGATAGAAAGTTTGGGGAGACATCGATTCCCCTGGATCATCTCCAATAGCCGTCAAATCCCGTTCAAATAGAAACATGGCATCACTATTTGTACGCAATCCTTCTATCCCTTTTCCGAGAACTACAGCTGCGCTAAATTTGAATTGATCACCAGGATTTACCTGCTCCAAAGGACCAATACTCATGAGCCATCGATAGTCAAATGGATCTGCACCGATTGCTAATGGATTTGGAATAAACTGAAAACCATTTGAGGCTTCATGACTTGCCGACATGAATTGGTATTTCTCAATGTCTGTCTGAGGATCTGTATCCCAGTTCCACCATTGATGGGCAAAGACGGTTCCTATCGTTCCACCTAAATATCTTAGTCCGATGAAGCCAGGCACATTGCCATACTCACCTGTGTCATCACCAAGAGTAGAATAATCATCAGCATCGTACATATAGGACATGTTGCGATCAATTTGGATATATGTATTGGTAGCCATTTCTACCACTTGAAATTCATCTGGGTAACCATCAGCGACTACTAAATCAGGATTATAATTTGGATTTGGAGTGATTGAACTACCAACATATTCCCAGCCGTAGGGGATACCTAATTCATCATAACCATCCAAATAGCCATTACCATTCCAGTCGAGGTTTTCTACAATATCTTCTTGATCAGAGTCTGAATCTTTACCATCAAATCCCTCATAATCAACCAGATCATCAATATGTGGACTGGTTGGATCTGCAACTATTCCTACATCAGCATCAAAAACCCAGGATAAAAATACATCGTTTATTGTTTTTGGGTTTTCAATGATACTCTTGGTGAGGGTTAGGTCAATTTTTAAACAATTCGAGAGTTCATCATGCTCTGCAACACTAAATGATCGGGTCTCCTGTTGGACTTCAAAACCTAACAGGGCTGTACTGTGTATTGGTTCATAGTAGTCATTCCAGTTTAGGGTAATGAGTGTATCAGACTGGTGTATGGCAATCATTCCAGCAGGGCCTGAATTTGGCATCCATTCATTGTTATCTACACCGAATTGGGCGTGGCTGACACGTATTTCGTTGTCTGTTACTCCACCCACCCACAAGCGACCTTCCCATAGATAGTGAACATTACTACCGCCTGGCCACTCCATTGAAGGCGATGCAGGTGCATCAGGCTCTCCGTAAATTCCATTATTTGTAATAGTCGTCCAAAGCCGTGAATAATTCTTATAGATTGTGAGATCCTGGCAATATTCATCCCTAACAGGAATAGCATTTGACTCCATGCCGTTAAAGACTGCCCGAACGTCAAAACAATAAGCTGAATCCATGTCCAAATTTAGATTAAGTCTAGATTCTGTGAGCGGAAAGTACTCCTCCATTAATTCTCCACTGGAGTAGATGCGAACTTTATATCCCTCAAATCCCATATCCCTAAGTAGGGAGGAGCTATCAGGAGTGATCTTCTTTGCCAGTTTCTGTTTATTCTCTATTGAGAGTGGCTTAGACGCTATTGATTCATCCCAATTGATAGGGGACCAGACCAATTGAAATTCACTGTTGACATAATTCTTGAGCCTCAATTCAAGGAGGTTCGTTTCTCGTGGCCATAGATCCAGCCAGACATCTTCAGTATATTCGTCATGTATTATAATGGAGGCAGATTTGTCTTCCTGAGAATTAACCACCAGACTGGACAAAATATTGATAGCGTTTGTATCAGGAAATCCTTCCTGCTCAAAATCACTTACGTCAAAGTAAAAGTTACCCGGCCAACTGAGTTCTGTGGGTTCTTCAACTGATGTGAATTCACTTTTATATCCACCTCCATTGTTAATACTTTTTACCAGGCCAACGCTAAGGCTATCCTTAGAATTGGTTATGAAAATTAATTTATCACCTAATCCTGGAGCCAAGTGAATTCCGTCGTCATCGTATGATTTAGTGCGGAAAGAATGGAATGACAGTGGAGCTATCTCAAAAGAATATGGACTGTCACCGTAAATCATCCCCCAATCTAAAGTAGAGAAATCCGCCATGATGTCTATTGAGGTTAGTGAGTACTCAGGCATTACCGGATTTCCATCCAGATCGGACCAGGAGTCAAGCATGGTGGTTAATCCAAACTGTTTAAAAACCTCAGGGAAGGTAGTATTCGTATGCTCGGCGGCTTCAAGTGCAACCATGATAGAAGCGATGCCAGTGGTCTCAGTATTTATCAATGATTGAAAGGCTGCTGGATCGGATAAGTATTTTTCCCAAATGAATGTCCAAAATACTTTGGCATTTTCAGAGAAATTAATTGGATTGCCCAGATCGGACAAACTGCTGTATCTATGAAAAACATGTGTCTGGATATCGCTGGGACTGACCAACTTATCGCTAAAAAAGGCTAAGCCCTGCTTTACCCACTCTGCTTCTTCGGGATGTATAATATTGTGAGTAAGATAGGTCATCCAATGACTTGCAGCTGCTCTTAGTTGATCACCAGGCAGATCTAGAGGATTGTTGTCCAAATATAATATCAGTGCACTGTTCGAAGTTGGATCAGGAGTTGTCGAGGGAAGTTCGTGTAACTTAAAATCCCCTGACCTACTAAGTAGCCCATACCCAGAACTGGAGTAATATTCATCCCCAATATCATAGATCAACACATTGAGGGTTTCATTGGGGATGTAATCATGAACGTTACCGAACCAGGTGCCAATGGTTTCCGGAATGTTCACAGAGTTTGTTGGATCAAACTGATCTACCACATTTGCTCGTCCACCTGCAGGAATTTCACGGTGGTCAAGATCCGTATTAAGAAACATCCAGGTATTGCCATGATCAGTTGATTTAAGAAATCCACCGAGGTGTCCACCGACGTACAGGTCGGTTCCGTTAGATGCTAAAGAACGTATATCAAGTTGATAAGTCTCAGGACGATTCAGCATTGCTAGTGTTGGAGTAATGATACTGCCATTCAGATAAACCCCCTGATCTGTGGCGATATACAAAGCGCCATTGTGCATTCTGAGGTCATGGATTACGCCTTCTTGTAATTCAAAGACCGTTGCATCGATCTGTCCGTTGATGAGCGAATACACGTGTTTGTCATCAGCGACATAGAAACCCTGATCAAACGCTACCAGGTTTTGATAATTATGGTTTTCAGCCGGCGTAAGGGTGAAATCAGTTCCAGCGAAGTTCTGGTAGTCGAGGGTATCTATAGAATCTAAGGAAGCGTAAAGGTTAAGGTTATCTATAACGAGGTATCCTGTTCCACCAATAATTGAACACTGAGCACTCCAGTAATTGTCACCCTGTTCATTGAAAAGAGTAAACCAATCACCTGTTCTAGCTTCTATGGTTGGAGTAAAACTTACGGTAAGGTTAGTATCTGAAACCGAATCGTATGTAGCGCTTATATATCCCTCGGTGTTTAGTGGAACCCAGGAGATAAACTGACGATCGAAATCTACATTACCCTGATAAACACCTAACGCTGTAGCTGCCGTCATGGTGGTTGATGTTGAATCATAGTGGAGATCGTAGACATCAAGGTGATCCCAGGGTCTGAGTAGCGTGGGTAAACCGGTAGATGGCCAGGTATACCATTTGTTGTTAAAAAGGAGTAGCCCTGCTTGTGTAGCTGACCAAAAATCGTTCGCATTTGAAAAACCACTGGTCATCTCATAAAAAGTGGGTCGTTCATCTACTGTGTTCCAGTTGTCCTCGTGAGTGTAAACTGGACATCCTCTTGTATAGGGTCCCCAAGCATCGCCACTGGTTCTAGATCTTTGTGGTCCATGATTCATATTTGAGCCCCAGCCGACCATGCCAAAGTCAACATAACCCTCGCTGGCGCCAACCATCCAATCAGCATCAGCCATGAAGTATGCAGCATCTACTTGAACCCTATGCTGATTTCCTGGTGTGCCTCTTCCTGTCCAGTAGTCTTTAGGTAGCATGTCAGCAGTTGTGTCACCATTTTTCGCTGACCAGGTATTCCCTCCATCATAGGATACCGATACTCCAGATTCAGTAGCCAGGAGTATTAAATCTGGATTGCTTCCTGAAATCGCAATATCGTTAATCCGGGTATTCTCATACCAGATATCAGCCAGGTCAGTACGATCCTTGAGTGTTGAACTAATGAGAACAGTTTCTTTCTGAAAACCATAGTGATCTACCCAGAAAGCTTTTGTGTCTCCAACATTTGGAATAGCGAGAATAGTGCTCGTCATTAAATAAAGGATCAATGTGCTAGATATAAGATTTCGGTAGTTCATGATGCCCGCCCCTATTTTAAGTTTTTGAGTCACGCCGTTAATTACAAATGGATCTGCTCACTCAAAAGTGTGTATTGTAAAGGGAATGACTAATAGCATAATGCCTGATGTTTTTGAGTCCATTAGCTCTCCCCTTGTATGGTTTTACATGTATTGTAGGATAATAATAGAGTTTTAGTTTATTTAAAAGTAAATATTGAACGAGCAAAGCTTAGTAAACCACAACCTAGTAATTTCACGACATATTTGAAAATCAGATAAATAATATATGTTAATAAGCAGGTATACCAGGTATTGCATTTGCTTGGATGGTGGAATATTATCAACGACTTGAATTATTGTAAACCCAAAGGAAGCCCATGTCACAGAACCTAGTCATCGTTGAGTCACCATCCAAAGCTGGTACAATTCGCAAATATTTAGGGGATGATTACCAAGTCCTTTCAACCGTTGGTCATATTCGTGATCTCCCTAAAAGCAAGTTGGGTGTAGATGTAAAGGACAATTTTAAACCTGTTTATGTGACCATCGCCGGCAAGAAAAAGAATGTTGATGCTTTGAGAGAGGCCGCCAGAAAAGCCACAACTATCTTCGTGGCAACTGATCCTGATCGCGAAGGGGAGGCTATTGGTTGGCATGTAACCCGCTTACTGAAAAATCTGAATAAGACCGTCCATCGTGTCATGTTTTATGAAATTACCAAGAGTGGTGTTCTCGAGGGAATGCGCAATGCCACCGAGCTGGATATGAATCTGGTAAATGCCCAACAGGCCAGACGAATCATTGATCGTTTGGTAGGGTTCAAGGTCAGTCCCTTTTTATGGAAAGTCCTATACTCAGGTCTAAGTGCCGGTCGAGTTCAGTCTGTTGCCCTTCGCTTAATCTGCGAGAGACAAGAAGAAATAGACAAGTTTGAGCCGCAAGAATACTGGACCATCAAGGCAGAGCTAGAAACTAAAGCCCAAAAGATATTTGAAGCTGAATTGCTCAAAGTGGATGGCAAAAAAATTGAAGTTAGTGATGAAGGTACTGCAAAGACAATTCGTCGAGAATTAAAGGAAGAAAAATACCTGATAAGCAGTGTTGAGAAAAAGCAGGTTAAGCGAAATCCCAATGCACCATTCACTACCAGTACGCTGCAACAAGCTGCGTTTCAAAAGTTGGGTTTTACAACCAAAAGAACTATGACACTTGCTCAACAGCTTTATGAAGGTATTACTTTAAAAGATGGTGAGACAACAGGTTTGATCACTTATATGCGTACGGATTCTACCCGTGTTGCAGATTCCGCCATTGATAGTGCCCGCGAACAGATAAAATCCGCATATGGAACAAAATATGTACCGGCCAAGGGACGTCAATATGGAAAAGCTAAGGCGAAAACCCAGGATGCTCACGAGGCTGTCAGACCGGCTGATCCAGCGCTTCACCCAGATATTCTTAAGGCTTCCCTTACGGGTCCACAGGCGAAACTTTATGATCTGATCTGGAGACGATTTATCGCATCCCAAATGGCAGTGGCAGTTTTTGATCAATCTAAAGTGGATATCAAAGCTGGTCTCAGGTATGAGTTACGGGCATCAGGATCTGACCTGGTATTCGATGGTTATCGTAAAGTTTACTATGAGAATGTTGAGGAGAAGGAGAATCACCTACCTTCCGACCTGAAAGAGGGAGAGATGCTTCAACTTCAAAAAATTGATGCTGATCAACATTACACTAAACCACCGGCGCCATATACGGAAAGTAGCCTGGTAAAGGTCTTAGATAAAGAAGGTATCGGTAGACCCTCCACCTATGCTAATATTATTTCCGTGATTCAGGCCAGAAACTACGTAAGCTCAGAAAAACGTAAACTATTTCCCACTGAAGTTGGGAAAGTGACCAACAAAATTCTGGTAGAAAACTTTTCAGAACTGGTAAATAAAAAATTCACCCGAGAGATGGAAGATCAACTGGATAAGGTCGAAGAAGGTAGTCTCACCTATTTACAAATTATGACAGACTTCTGGTCCCATCTTGAAAAGTGGCTGGCAGAATCTTCAGGTTCCACTGGTGAAATTAAAAAATCTTTACAGGTGGAAACTGACGAAGTTTGTGAAAAATGTGGAAAACCTATGGTCATCAAGTGGAGTAAGAATGGTCAGTTTATGGCCTGTACTGGTTTTCCAACCTGTCGTAATGCGCGTCCATTAAAATCTGATGGTGATCCAAATACAGATGAAGCAGGTGAACCTAAAGATTATGGTAAGTGTGATAAGTGTGAATCACCACTCATTCTCCGAGATGGTCGATATGGTAAATTTTATGCATGTTCTGCTTACCCTAAATGTAAATTCACAAAGCCATTTCATATTTTGATGCCTTGCCCAAAACCAGATTGTAAAGGTGATATATCACCTCGCCGTTCAAAACGCGGCAGAGTCTTTTATGGTTGTACACAATATCCAAATTGTGACTTTGTGAGTTGGGATCCACCAATTGAACAAAAATGCCCCGCTTGCGAGAATGATTATATGGTGGTAAAATCCACTAAAAAGAAGGGCGATTATGCATTTTGCCCCAAGTGTAA
>CAZOBQ010000114.1:0-8436 GCA_964578155.1 uncultured Lentisphaeria bacterium | reverse complement strand
TCCCACGTTCGTCCGGGGACTCTTTGTGGATGATCTGGTAGCCCTTTTTTATAAATTCGCTGTTCAGCCTATCCAGTACCTCGAAATTCTCTATCTCAGCCAAACCTAGCAGAGCAAGGTTCTGGACTTCACTGATATTGTGAATAACATAACTAAGATCACTGAATTTTTTAAATAGCTGAGTCTCAGTCCAGGCGTAACGCCCGGAGGGGGTAAAATCATCATCGATGGTCAAGGCGCTGTTAGTGGTGTCAAATAGATTCTCAACATTCCAGAAACCGACTTGAATAGTGTTCTGGCCAATGGTTTGATTAAAACCACTGACCAGAAATAGTACGATCAGAGTTGATCGTAAGAAGGCCATTACATTTCCTTCTCTGCGCGTAACTCTCTGCCTTCAGCAAAAAGGCCTGATTCCGCAAGATCTGATGTCATATAGACGATGCCATCTTCATCGTGCGGTTCAGCGTAGACGGAGTGGACTGATTTTAAGCCACCGAGCCAGCCTCTCTTATCAGTAAGATATACGAGGTCACCAGGATTTGCCTTCATTGCGGCCATATCCTTGTTTGAGAATTGCATTATAGGTTCATCACCTTCAATCAACTTCCAATGGACGAATGCGTTCTCACCCAGCTGATCATTAGGCTCACTGCCCTTGAACTGTTTTCGGGCGATATTAATCGAACTTGCTGTCAAGCCCAGTGTATTTACTTCTTCATCATAATGGACGAAGTAGGTAACCGTTAATGGAACTAGAGCTATTACACCAAGTGCGGCTATGACTTGAAAGGACATTCCAGCAATTCCAAACAATACAACTGCAAAAAGTGCTACAGCCACGGCTAGCATACTATTCATGATAACTTTATTACTAGCATGGCTTCTAATCTTAGAGATTGTGCTAAGCTGTAAATGCGTTGTATAGGCGGCGACAATACCCACACCTGTACATACCAATGTATTATATAGAGCTCGTATATATGAATAAGGGTGAGCTACATTCATTTCAATACCATGGTCAAAAGGAGCAATCAATATGCCTGGGAATCTTGCACCAAGGATCATCAGGGCTACACCACCAACGAAGGTGGTTATTACGGCTGAAGCAGTAAATCTTTTCCAAAATACACCCAGGAATATCCCCACAACCAGCGGTGGGGTCAAAGTGGAATGGAAAAAGCCATGGGCTTCATAAACAGTTGGGAAGTTTTTAAATGCCAATACAGCTAAAACGCCCAGGGTCGTAACAGCTATAGATGCATAACGAGCTGCGCGTAGTTCTCTACGATCATTCACCGCACCAGCACCATTTGTTTTCTTTAAGAATTGGCGTACAGGTCGATAAACATCGTTAATATAAATTGCTGCAGTAGCGTTGATAAGCGTATCGACAGTACTCATAAGTGCAGCCGTTAACGCCGCCATGATAAACCCAAACATTCCGGGAGTGGCAATAATGTTAGCCACAACGACAAATATCTGATCCGGTGAGACAGATGGACTGACAACTTCGGGACTGGCTATTGATATTGCTTTCCCAACCCAGCCTGCATTGCCAACAACGATTGCGGAAATTGGAAGGACAAAGAGGATATTGATACCAGCAGCCTTCCGACCTTCATTCACATTTTTACAGGCCATAAAGCGCATGATCAGCCCTTGATTCATAAATAAGAAGCCAATGGACCCGGCTATGGCGTCCTGCCAGAATATCCCGACAAAATTGAAATTGGAGGGTTGATTAAAGTCTGCCAAGGGGAGTTTCCACTCCACAGGCAGGAGATTCCAAAAGGTATCAAATCCGCCCAGATAGGTAATGCCGAAGAAGAAGAGCAATAGTCCTGCGAATAGCAAGATAAAGCCCTGTAGTAGGTCAGTAAAGATGACAGCCGTTTGTCCACCAAATGTAATGTAGATTCCAGTAATGATGGCGATGACGATAATGGCACCCATAAGGGTGATAGGTATGGTCATTCCAAATAATACAAAAGCGGTTGGCAGCATTGGAATTACCGCTTTGCCAAGTGTCAGAAATCCAATTCCTATATACCCGATCATATAGAGTAGCAGAAGGATTGTGGCTATAAAACGTGAGGATGGGCTGAATCTTTTCTCAAAATACTCAGGAATCGACCGTACTTTGGAATAAACAATGATGGGTAACCAGCCAAACATAAAGAAGGCTATAAAAAACCAGTCATTCAGATAAGTCATGGAGGAAGAGATCCCATGCTCAAATCCTTTGGCCGAATATTTTACAAAGCTGTGGCTCCCTACGCCAGTTGCTACAATGGACATGGTGATAAGCCACCATGAGAATCGACGACCGCCAAAGAAAAAGTCTGAAGTATTCTTTGTATATCGACCGAAATAGCTACCAAAAAGCATGATGGCTATAAAATAAACCACCATGACAATCCAGTCGGTGGTTGTTCCAATGCTATGAAATGTTTGCATTATGCCTTCACTCCTTTATCAAAACGTAATGTTACCACTATAAATACTGCAACCATGGCGAGCAGGATATATAGTACTGCGTAAGGAGAGATGGTTCCAAGGGCAGCCCAAGTCATTAAGGCATGCATGGTGATATACCAAACGAAACCAAAGATTAGTATCCACATCCACTTTTTATGTTTCGGTCGTTTGAGGTCAAAAGAACCGGCTTTTATAGTAATGATTATCCCTGAGAGAAATAGGATCCCTCCAAGACCATAGAGGTATATGAATGGAAGCCAGGAATGTGAAAATAAGTTCATGTTTACTCCTTTGTATGTGAGAAAACAAAGTAATTTTCAGAGTAAATAATCAAATAGATTTCGGTGCCTGAAGAATAGTTTTGTATGAGGATGTTGTCGTCTATAATAGAACGATGGATAAGAATATTAAAAAGGTCGCTTTTCATACCCTTGGGTGCAAGCTCAACTATGCTGAAACATCAACAATCTCAAGGCAATTCGAAGATGCAGGCTATTCAAAGATCGACTTTAATGACCCTGCAGATCTGTATGTTATCAATACATGCTCAGTGACTGAAAATGCGGATCGGGAATTCAGGAAAATCGTTAATCGGGCAAAACGAATATCCCCAGATTCAAAAATTGCAGTTATTGGGTGCTATGCCCAGTTGAAACCAGAAGTAATCAGTGAGTTGGCAACAGTTGATGTAGTTCTGGGAGCAAAAGAAAAATTCAAACTGTTAGATCATATCCATTTTGATTCTTCTCCCATAGCACCTTTGATCATCAAGGAATCAGATCTGGATGACATTCATGGATGTACGCCTTCCTATTCGCTAGGGGACCGAACCCGATCCTTTCTTAAGATCCAAGATGGGTGTGACTATCCCTGTACCTACTGTACCATTCCAATGGCAAGAGGAAAGAGTCGTAGTATCGACCCGGATATTCTGGTTGAACAGGCAAATGAGATTGCCCGGAATGGAGTAAAAGAGATCGTCTTGACTGGCGTTAATGTGGGTGACTATCGATTTGGCGAAAGTCAGGATCTGCTTGACCTACTGAAAAAGTTGGATCAAGTGGATGGGATTGTTCGAATCCGTATCTCATCTATTGAACCCAATCTTTTGACAGACGAGATCATACAATTTGCCGCTCAGTCTGAAAGCATACTGCCACACTTTCACATCCCGCTTCAGTCAGGGTCTGATACTATTCTTAAACTGATGAAGCGCCGATATGGAACCGAACTCTACCGGGAAAGAATCAATGCAGTACGAGAAATATTTCCGAATGCCGGTATTGGTATCGATGTCATTGTTGGATTTCCAGGGGAAGATGAACAGGAGTTTGACACCACGTATCAATTTCTCAGTGGATTGGACCTGAGCTATTTGCATGTATTTACCTATTCAGAGAGACCTGATACCGAAGCAATACACTTACCGGGTACCATAAGCCATAAAACTCGGAAATCCCGTAATCATACGTTAACGGATTTATCACTGAAAAAGAATCAATCATTTGCACTGCGACAGATCAATCAGATCAAGTCTGTACTTTTCGAAACGCATAAGGATGGTCTTCTTTCTGGAATGACTGAGAATTACTTAAGGGTATTCGTCAAAAGTGAGAATCAAGAACTACTCAATAAAGTAATTGAGGTAGAGCTCGCCGCCTTTAAAGACCAGAAACTCTTTGGTACACTGACAAAATAAAAAGGGCAGCAAACGCCACCCTTTTTAAGAATAATCTTTATTGCTAATTATGCAGTTTCAGGCTTTACTGCAGGTTTGATCTGTGACATGATCAAGGCCGCAATCAAGCATAGAACCCCACAAATTGTGAAAGCCAGTGGGAAGTTACCCATATCTCCAAGCCAACCACCCATAACAGGACCTAGAATTCCACCAAATCCGTAGGCTAGAAAGACCCAGCCATAATTTTGACCAATAAACTTGCTACCAAATGTGGCCGCCGTAATAGTAGGAAAGAGGGAGAAGTTTCCACCGAAATTAAAACCAATCAGGGTGGCGCCAAGGTAGAGAAGAGCTGGTGTGCCTGCCATCCATTGGAATAGAATGACAAAAACTCCCTGAGAAGCCATCATCAAAACGATAGACTTCTTTCGACCGAGTTTATCGCTGATTGCACCCCAGGCGATTCTACCCACACCATTTGCCAAAGAGAAGAATACAGCCATGGCTGTACCGGCAATAGCGCTGGCAGCCGCGCTATCCATTCCATTTGCAGTGAGAGCGAACATGGGGAATAATTTCATTAATCCAATGCTCATTAAACCGGCACTGGCACCGAAGGCAAAGGTCATTGAGATAAAGTGAAATTGAGGTGTTTTTAACATTTCTTTACTGTTAAAATCATGGCTGAGTTTGTGTGTTTCACCTTTGACAAATTCTTGTGGCGCATATCCCTCAGGAAGCCATCCTTCTCGGGGAAAGATCATCCATGTGCCCCCAAGCAAGATCATAATCATGAAGATAGCTCCAAAAATAGTAAAGGTTGTGCTTAAGCCATATAGGCCGATAAGGTTGCCCCAGGAACCTGCAAGTTTAACCCACAGCGTAGCTCCAAATCCAAATCCTGCTACTGCTAAACCCGTGATAAGGCCCTTTTTATCTGGAAACCATCTCATCCCATCGGCAATTGGAACCACATAGGCTAGACCGATACCAGCTCCACCAATAACTCCAATGAATATTAATAAGGCTGGAAAGCTTGTGCCGCCTAGTAAACCGGCCAGGATATACCCGGATCCTAAGACAAAGCCACCTGACATAGCTACCTTCCGTGGACCATACTTGGGCATTATTCGTCCGGCTATGACCATTACGATAGCAAAAAAGAATAAACCTGTTGAGAATACAGCCTGAGTTTGAAACTGAGTCCACCCAGCCTCAACAAGATCACGTGTGAATACAGACCATGCGTAAATGGCCCCCAGAGCCAGTTGAATCAGTATTGCTCCAAATACAACAAACCATCTGTTCCTAATTTCCATTTGCCCTCCAATAGCAATTATACAATGAGAAAATATTATTTGCGAACATGTTGAGATTTATTGCATGAATAATGCCAAGTTTGCATCATTTTTGCTTAATTCTGTCAATAGAATACATGAATACTAGCAAACACTATATAATCGCAAATATTACGCAAATAGAATTACTAATCCAAAAAGGGGAATAGTATGAGTCTAGTCAAAAAACGTCGTTATCAAATGGAAAGCAGGGATGAACCGCTTGAGGTAATTGTCAGGGGAAACAATGTTTTAAATGAACCATTGATCAACAAAGGAACAGCATTCTCTTTAGAAGAGAGAGATGCACTTGGGCTGAGAGGACTGGTACCACCCCGGGTGGTTAAACTCGAAGAGCAAGTTGCGCGAGTCATGGAGAATTACAGACGCAAAACTGATCCTCTGGAAAAATTCATATTTTTGACGAGTCTACATGATCGAAATGAGACACTGTATTATAAGGTTCTCATGGACAACCTCATGGAAATGACACCCATTGTCTATACACCCGTTGTCGGAACGGCCTGTCTCCAGTTTGGCCATATTTATCGTAAGAATAGAGGGATGTATATCAGCCACAACGATAAAGGGCACATCCGTGAAATGTTCAATAATTGGGATCAGGATGAAATTGATATCATTGTGGTCTCGGATGGTAGCCGTATTCTCGGTCTGGGTGATCTTGGCGCAAATGGTATGGGTATCCCCATTGGTAAATTAGCATTGTACGTCGCAGGTGGTGGAATATTCCCCTGTAAAACGCTGCCCGTTCTACTAGACACAGGAACTAACAATCAAGAGCTTCTGGATGATCCTTTATATCTGGGAATTAATGAAAAACGTATCAAAGACGATCAGTATTATGAATTTGTGGAAGAATTTGTACAGGCTGTCCAAGATCGTTGGCCAAAGGCCTTAATTCAGTGGGAGGATTTTACCAATGATCATGCCTTCCCTCTGTTGAATAACTATAGAGATAAAGTATTGTGCTTTAATGATGATATCCAGGGCACAGGTGCAGTCGCACTATCTGGTCTGCTAGGCGCCATGCGTATGAAGAAAGAAAAATTGGCTGATCAGCGCATCATATTCTATGGTGCTGGATCTGCTGCTATTGGTATTGCAGATATGATCGTAGCCGGTATTGTTGAAGAAAGTGGCATGACTGAGGCGGAAGCACGGAAATTATTCTGGCTCATTGATAGTAAAGGGCTGGTGATTAATAATGGCCCAGGTCCATTACAAGATCATAAAATCCCATATGCAAGGGATGACCAGCATATTGATAACCTTTTGGATGTGATCAAAACTGTGAAACCTACGACTCTAGTTGGTGTGAGCGGGCAAGGTCAAGCATTCACCAAGGAAATAGTCAAAGAAATTCATAAACATGCGAAACAACCCATTATTTTTGCATTGTCTAATCCTACCATGAAATCAGAGTGTACTGCTGAGCAAGCTTATAAATGGACCAAAGGCGCTGCTATCTTTGCCAGTGGAAGTCCTTTTGATCCAGTCAGGTTGGCAGGAAAGATCTATGTCCCGGGACAGGGGAATAACATGTTTATCTTTCCCGGTGTTGGCTTAGGTGCCTCGCTTTGCCAGACACAAACCATTACCGATGGTATGTTCTACGCAGCAGCCAAGGCTCTGGCTGAAATGGTTACGGAAGAAGAGTTGCTCCTTGGAACGGTGTATCCTGACCTGAGGAAGATCCGAAAGATATCAGCCACCATAGCCACAGAGGTATGTCAGATGGCATTTGATGAAGGCATTGCCGGTATTGACAGACCTGATGACATTAAGAAGTTTGTCAAATCAAAGATGTATATACCGGAATATCCCAAATATGTAGCATCTGCTGACACGTAAAACACCGAGTACAGTAATATAAGAGCCTTCACTGCGTTAAATGCAGTGAAGGCTTTTTTTACTGAGACCACATCATTCTCTTGAATTCATTATTAATCCGCCCAAATTGCTGCATGAAAAGATCTGAACACACCGTACTATATATTGTACTTATCATCTCAATGGCGCTTTGGGGCTTGTCCTGGACCAATGGAAAAATTTTGGGAGAATACGCAGCTACACCGGTGCTCATGGTCTGGCGATTTTTTATTGCCGCATTCTCTATGATCTTTGTCCTGATTGCCAGGAAGAGCGCTTTCAAGATCAAAATGGTTGGCGTGTTACCCATTCTTGGCAGCGCCATCCTAATGGTACTATATAATCATTTTTACTTCACAGGTGTTCGTATAGGCGCTGCAGGAGCTGGTGGTGTGCTGGTGACAACGCTGAATCCTGTTCTAACCTTTGTCCTCATTAGCTCACTACGACTTACCATACCACAGGGTCGCGCTCTGTTGGGGATAATCTTGGGGATATTTGGTGGCAGTATCTTAATCAACGTCTGGCAGGACGGATGGTCAGCAGTTTTTCAGGCTGGGAATCAGTATTTTGTATTGTGTGCATCCACATGGGCTTTCCTAACTCTGATCTCATCCAAAATCAGTAAACACATGAGTATTCTAACTTATAGTTTTTGGACCTACTTGGTCAGTGCCTTAATTGCTGTATTATTCTTGGGTGAATCAGAGTTGTTCAGTGTCTTGGGCTTTGATTTTAGATTTTGGATCAACCTCATATCGGTATCACTGGGTGCAATGGCCTTTGCAACAACAGCCTATTTCATAGCAGCATCTCGTTTAGGATCCGAGAAAGCTTCAGCTTTTATATTTACCGTCCCTTTGAGCGCCATGATATTTAGCATGATTCTGTTGGGAGAGAAGCTACAGTGGAATGTCATGCTTGGTGGTATGCTGTCAATCGTTGCTGTCTATCTCATCAACTCAAATAAAAATACTTCCAAATAAATAGATTCTCATTCGATTATCGGATAAAATCTATTTATATTGTGCTATATGTATAAATACT
>CAZOBQ010000113.1:0-8459 GCA_964578155.1 uncultured Lentisphaeria bacterium | reverse complement strand
CATCAAAATCAGCATTAAAAGCTGAACAAACCAATGGGTGCAAACGAATTGCACGGCCATTGATCAAGACTGGCTGGAAAGCCTGGATACCTAAACGGTGCAATGTTGGAGCACGGTTAAGCATGACAGGGTGATCTCTAACAACATATTCTAAAACATCATAGATCTCGGGCATCTTTTCTTCGACCATGACCTTTGCCTGTTTAGGTGTCTTGGCATAGCTGCGAACTAATAGCTCCGAAATAATGTGTGGCTTGAATAATTCAATGGCCATCTCTTTTGGAATACCGCACTCATGCAGCTTAAGATCCGGACCAACAACGATAACGGAACGACCTGAATAATCGACTCGTTTTCCCAAAAGATTCTGACGGAAGCGACCCTGTTTTCCAGAGAGCATATCAGAAAGTGATTTGAGAGGACGACGGGTTCCGGAGCGTACAGCACTTTGCTTACGGCTATTGTCAAATAACGAATCCACAGACTCCTGCAACATTCGTTTTTCATTCCTCAGGATAACATCTGGTGCTTTGATCTCCATGAGCTGACGCAGTCGGTTATTGCGAATAATAACACGACGATAAAGGTCATTAAGATCTGAAGCAGCAAATCTGCCACCATCAAGAGGTACTAATGGACGCAGCTCTGGCGGAATCACAGGCAGGATGGTCAGAACCATCCATTCTGGACGATTAGGAGTATCACTACCAGCAGAATCGAAAGCCTTGATCATACGAAGACGTTTCAGGGCATCCGCTTTTTTCTGCTGACTTCTGGTTGTTTTGACAATCTCCTTGAGTTCAAACATTGTCTTTTTAATCTCAAGATCACGAAGCATAGAAAGAATAGCTTCACCACCAGTTTTGGCAACGAAGACATCTTCCTCATCTGCACCAAGTGCATCGGGTCCGTAAATGGCATCTAACTCAATAAAATCCTCTTCATCGAGGATCTCACCAGATTCAACATCTGCCTTACCTGGAGCAATGACTACATAAGATTCATAGTAAATAATACGCTCTAAATTCTTAGAGGTCATTCCCAAAGTATGAGCAAGGGTGGAAGGTATTGATCTTAGGTACCAAGTGTGTACAACAGGAACAGCAAGGGTGATATGCCCCATTCGCTCACGGCGTACCTTTTTCCGAGTTACCTCAACACCACAACGATCACAAATAATTCCTTTGTAGCGAATACGTTTGTATTTTCCACAATGGCATTCCCAATCCTTAACCGGCCCAAAAATACGTTCACAAAACAAGCCATCTTTTTCTGGCTTGTAGGTACGATAATTAATCGTTTCCGGCTTGAATATCTCACCTCTAGATTCGCGAAGAATCTTTTCTGGTGAGGCCAGACGGATCGTAATTTGAGTAAAGTCGTTGACTACAGATTTATTAAGCAAAGGAGTACTCCCTTTTTACTTTAATTCCACATCCAGCCCCAAACCCTTCATCTCACGTAACAATACGTTAAAGGATTCAGGAATTCCGAACTCAGGTAGGTTATCCCCTTTAACAAGGGCGTTGTAGGCTCTTGAACGGCCCTCAACATCATCAGACTTGATGGTAAGCATTTCCTGCAGCGTATGAGCCGCACCGTATGCTTCCAGCGCCCAAACCTCCATCTCACCAAATCTCTGGCCACCAAACTGGGCTTTACCACCCAATGGCTGCTGTGTGATCAATGAATATGGACCTGTAGAACGGGCATGCATTTTATCGTCAACCTGGTGAGTCAATTTCATCATGTAGATTTCACCAACAGCGACGGGATTATCGATGTAATCACCTGTGCGACCATCAATGAGTCTTTCCTTACCACCGACAGGCAGCTTGGCTTTCTCCATTAATGCTTCTACGTCAGCGAGACGAGCACCATCGAAAACCGGAGTCTCAAACATGACTCCTAATTCACGACCGGCCCAACCCAGCATTGTTTCGTAGAGCTGTCCCAGGTTCATACGAGAAGGTACACCCAATGGATTCAAAACGATATCAACGGGTCTACCATCTGCGAGAAATGGCATATCCTCTTCAGCAACGATAGCTGCAACGACACCTTTGTTACCATGTCGTCCGGCCATCTTATCGCCAATAGAGATCTTACGTTTGGTAGCAATCTGAACTTTTGCAAGCTGGATAACACCAGGTTGCAGGTCATCCCCTACCTTCTGTTTGTATACATCATTCTCGTAGTTCTGCTCGATGTTACGATATAGACGTTCGTACTCATTGAGCAGTTTATTCAATTTTGTATCAATAACTTCATCAGCAACGATGGGTTCACGACGATTCACGCGTTCAAAATTCAAGGTGGCAATCGCTTCTTTAGTGAAACGTGTTCCAGCTTTCATGATGATCTTACCACTCAGGTCAGTCACGCTTGCGCATTTTTGATCTAAGAGGAGTGAGTTCACTTTCTCATTGCGTTTTTTGGTTAGACTAGTTTTATCCAGACTGGCACGCTGTTTCAGAGCATCAAGCTTACGCTTTTCATCTGCTCTTGATTCGCGACCCTTGCGAGTGTATAACTCAGTCCGGATAACCACACCTTTAACACCTGGGTCAGCACGCTTGGATGCATCTTTCACATCACCTGCTTTTTCACCAAAGATGGCTTTGAGTAGTTTTTCTTCCGGAGTTGGATCAGTCTCACCCTTAGGTGTTACTTTTCCAATGAGAATATCGCCAGGATTTATCTCTGCACCGACACGAATAATTCCGTCGTTACTTAGATTACGAGTGGCTTCTTCACTAACATTAGGAATATCCCGGGTCAGCTCTTCCTCACCACGCTTGGTCTCGCGAACTTCAAGCTCAACCTCTTTCAAACGCATACTGGTAAAGACATCGTCTTTCAATAGACGTTCAGAGAGAACTATAGCATCCTCAAAGTTGTATCCACGCCAAGGCATAAATGCGACTGTAATGTTCCGACCCAAGGCCAGATCACCACGATCCGTACTCATACCATCAGCAAGTACATCTCCAGGAGCTACACGCTGTCCAACCTCGACCAATACTCTTTGATTAATACAGGAGTCCTGGTTACTACGTTGGAACTTGCGTAATTTATATGTCACCATACCCGGTTCTTCGATGAGCGTAACATCCTCATCAATGCGACGGGTGGTTTTAATAAGAATTTCTTTAGCGCTGACCGCTTTTACAATACCCTTAACCTTTGACAAGAGCAGTGCACCCGAATCTTTGGCCACAATTCGCTCAAAGCCAGTTCCAACAATAGGAGCTTCAGGCCAAAGCAGTGGTACAGATTGACGCTGCATATTCGATCCCATCAATGCACGGTTAGCATCATCATGTTCCAGAAAAGGAATACATGCTGCAGCCGGTGATACGATCTGTAGCGGAGACACATCCATGTAAGACACTTGTTCAGTGTCGATCATGGGAAAATCTCCACGGATTCTTACCTGAACCTGATCATTGGAAATAAAGCCTTCTTTATCGAGAGCCGAGTTTGCCTGAGCAATAAATGTACGATCCTCATCATCAGCAGAGAGATAATCAATGGTCTTGGAGACCTTAGGTCTGCCACCACTGTTTATAACCTTACGATAAGGCGTTTCAATAAATCCGAGGCGATTAACAACTCCATAAGAAGCCAATGATGAGATCAGTCCAATATTCGGACCTTCAGGGGTCTCAATGGGACAGAGTCTACCATAATGTGTGTAGTGAACATCTCGAACCTCAAAACCGGCACGTTCTCTTGTGAGGGCACCTGGTCCTAGCGAGGATAGTCTACGTTTGTGTGTCACTTCAGCAAGTGGATTGGTCTGATCCATAAATTGTGACAGTTGATTGGTTCCAAAGAACGAACTAATAGCAGAAGTAACAATTCTTGAGTTGATCAGGTCTTGAGGGGTCAAATTCTCGTTATCACGAACATTCATTCGCTCACGAATGGTACGAGACATACGACTTAGAGCAACAGAGAACTGGTTCCCGATCTGCTCACCAACGGTACGTACACGACGATTACCAAGATGATCGATATCATCAGTACCACGCTCTCCTTTACGCATCTCAAGTAGAAAATTCACGGACATGATGATATCCCGAGGAGTCAATACCAACTCTTCCAGAGGCACATCAATACCGAATTTTTTATTCATGCGATAGCGACCTACTTCACCCAGGTCATATTTCTTAGGATCAAAGAAAAGTCGGAAAAGGAATTTTTCTGCGAGATCAAGGTTTGGTGGTTCTCCACCGCGCATCTCAGTATAGAAAATCCTCAATGCTTCATTTGTATCTGAAGAACGGTCTTTTGCAAGTGTGTTAGCCAGGAGATCGTAAGCTATATCTTCAGGGTCAGTAACAACCATGACGCCCCCGACTCCTTCTTTCTTCAACTCACGAACCTTCTCCTTGGTAAGCTTATCTCCAGCTTCCATGAGAACTTCACCAGTTTCCTTATTGACAACATCAACTGGAACAGGTGTATCGTAGAAATCTTTAAGACCTACATTATCGGCCAGACGTAATTCACGAATCACTCCAAAAGCGCTAAGAATAGACTCATTGGTTGAGAATTTCATTGCTCTAAGCAGAAGAGAAATCGGAAACTTACGACGACGGTCGATCACGGCATAGACCACATCATGAATATCAGTTGTAATATCCAACCAACTTCCACGGAAGGGAATCAGACGTGCAGAATAAAGTTTTGTACCATTAGGATGGATCTTCATATCAAAGAATACACCAGGTGAGCGCATCAATTGTGATACGATCACTCGTTCAGCACCATTGATAACAAAGGCACCACCGAGCGTCATATACGGTACATTCCCAAAGAAGATGTCTTGCTCAACATGAACCGAGTAATCACCCGCTTCAGCACCTTCTTCTGTAGCATGAAGAATAAGTTTTACTTTTAACGGTACAGAGTAGGTAACTCCACGCTCTAGACATTCTTCAATAGAATATCTTGGCAAACCGATACTATAGGATACATAATCCAATTTGTAGTTCCCATGATTGTCTTCAATGGGGAATACAGCCTGAAATATCGCCTCCAACCCTTTAACATCGCGTTCATGGGTCGCAACCGCTTCCTGAAGGAAATCTTTCCATGAATCAACCTGCAGATTTAGCAGGTTCGGAAGATCAACCTCAGAACCGATCTTTGAGAAGGAGTGTCGTTCTATTTTACTGGGCAGGGACAAAAGCCACCTCCACGTTTAGTTTATCAACTAAAGGCGCAAAAGCTCGCGGAAGAAATCTCCCGCGAGCTCAATACAAAATAAGCGTTAATACTGGTCGTCAGACTACTTGAGTGCGACTTTGGCTCCAGCTTCTTCTAACTGCTTTTTAAGCTCCTCAGCTTCATCTTTGGAAACACCTTCCTTGATTTTGCTTGGAGCGCCATCAACTAACTCTTTAGCTTCTTTCAAGCCGAGAGCAGTTACTTGACGTACAACTTTGATAACATTGATCTTTTTATCGCCAGTAGCTTCAAGGACTACATCAAACTCAGTCTGCTCTTCAACAGCTTCGGCAGCAACAGCTGGACCTGCAGCAGCAGCAACAGGAGCGGCAGCAGTGACACCAAATTTGTCTTCAATAGCAGTGATAAGCTCAGAAATCTCGAGCATGTTAGCGGTTTCAAGATAACTCATTACGTCTTCACGTTTAATACCCATGAGTAGATTACCTCCAGATTAATTCTTTGTTTCTTTTAATGATGATAACACACCTACCAAATTCCGCATGGGAGCTTGAAGCACACTCAGGGTATTCTGCATGGGAGACATCAGATCGCCTAGCAGTATGGCAAGTAACTCGTCTTTTGATGGTAAATTGGCGAGCTTCTCATAATAAGAAGCGTCCATTACCTGGCCTTCGAAAACCAATCCTTTGACGGCGGGTTTCGCTTTGGCCTTACCTTCCTTTTTAAGGAATTCTTTGATCACTCTAGCTGGTGCTGTAGGATCTTCACCTCCAAATGCAAGAGCAGTGGGTCCTTTTAAGACACTTTCAAGACCTTCATACCCTTGTTCTTTCACAGCAATGCTAATAAGCCTATTCTTTAGAACACGGTATTCAACACTGGCTTCATGAAATAGTGAACGCAGTGCATTGGTCTCTTCAACTGATAAACCTACATAATCAGTAAAATAGATCGCACTGGCATTTGAAACTTTGTCTCTGATTGACTCCAGAGAATTAATATTATTTTGATTTGGCATATTGTTAGCTCCTTATGAACGCTTATACGCCAAGCGTGGCTTTATCGATACGAATTCCGGGGCCCATGGTTGAACTCACAACCATTTTCTGGAAATAAATTCCCTTAGCACCAGATGGTTTCATTGCGACCAGACGATTAACCAGAGTTGTAATATTCTCAGAAAGAGCTGAGGCATCAAAAGATGCTTTCCCAACAACTGAGTGAACAATACCGTATTTGTCTGTTCTTAATTCAATCTTACCTGCTTTTGATTCATTCACAGCCTTGGCAACATCCATGGTTACTGTACCGGTCTTTGGATTAGGCATGAGACCACGAGGACCGAGAACTCGACCCATTTTTCCAACTTCACCCATATTATCAGGTGTCGTAATAATCACATCCACATCAATCCAACCATCTTTCAGCTTCTGGAGATAGTCCTCAAAGCCAACATAGTCGGCTCCGGCTTCTTTAGCTTCATCAGCTTTAGGTCCTTTTGCCAGGACTAAAACCTTGATGGTTTGGCCTGTACCATGTGGAAGCGTTACCGTTCCACGAACCATTTGGTCAGCATACTTTGGATTTACACCAAGATTAATTGAAACCTCGACAGTTTCATCAAATTTTGCAGTAGCACATTCTTTAAGAATCTCAACGCCGTTATCTAGACCGTACTCTTTGGCTCTGTCGAGTTTTTCAAGAATCTGTTTTTGTTTTTTAGTTTGCATCCCAGATCTCCTACTCTGCTACCGTAATGCCCATGCTACGGGCTGTACCTTCGATAATCCGCATGGCCATTTCTTCATCATGAGCATTCAAGTCAGGATCTTTGATCTTTGCAATTTCACGAACTTGATCCTTGGTTACCTTGCCCACTTTTTCGGAGTTAGGTGTTCCAGATCCCTTTTGGACCCCAGCAGCTTTTCTTAATAGAACTGCAGCCGGTGGAGTTTTAGTTATGAAAGTAAAGGATCTGTCAGCATAAACTGTAATCACAGCAGGGATAATCAAGCCACGATCTTTTTCAGTCTTTGCGTTAAATGCCTTACAGAACTCCATAATATTCACACCTGCCTGCCCCAATGCCGGCCCAACTGGCGGAGAGGGATTGGCCTGCCCCGCAGGGATGTGCAGCTTGATCTTATTAATTACCTTTTTGGCCATTAGCTTTTACCTTTTTACTACTTTTCTAATTCTATCTGCAGGAAGTCTAACTCAACTGGAGTAGATCGTCCAAAAATGGAGACCTCAACCTTGACTTTCTGCTTTGCTTCATCAACTTCCTTGACGAACCCCGTAAAGTCCACAAAAGGGCCGTCCATGACCTTGATCGGGTCACCAGCTTTAAATATGGTTCCCATAACCTCTTGGCCATCACGTTCTTCAACTTCACCGAGAATTCGTCGAACTTCAACGTCCTTTAAAGGAACTGGTTCGCCCTTAGGACCTACAAAAGACATAACCCCTGGAACATTCTCAACGAGATAACGCGTTTCTGTAGTGATTTCCATGTGGATCATGATATACCCAGGGAAAAATACTTTATTACGAACATATTTCTTCCCAGCACGCATCTCAACCACGTTCTCTGATGGTACCAGCACTTCCGGAATCAACTCATTCAATCCGGCAAGCTCTGCCTCTTGAAGAATTGCTTCACTTGTCTTTTTTTCCTTACCGGAAAAAGTTCGAAGACTATACCATTTTGTGGCCATATCAGCGCCCCATGATCACATTTAGGACTAGGACGGACATTACCTTGTCAAGAATAAACAGAATGATCGCGATAAATGCGGACATTCCAAGTACCACCCATGTAGAGCTCTTGAGCTCCTCATAGCTGGGCCAGGATATCTTACCGAACTCCTGCTGTACTCCGTCCATAAATGTTTTTAGTTTATTAATCATAGTTTATATAACAATTAAGAATTTGAGCAGGAGAGACAGGACTCGAACCTGCAACCTACGGTTTTGGAGACCGTTGCTCTACCAATTGAGCCACTCTCCTGTCTAAAACCCATTTCTTATTTTGTTTCCTTGTGCACGACGTGTTTATTGCAATTAGGACAATACTTCTTGAATTCCACACGTGCAGGATGCAGGCGCTTATTCTTCTTTGTTGAATAATTACGATGTTTGCATTCCGTACACTCTAGTGTGATTATCTCACGCATAAATTAACCGCCGTACTTTTTACTCGATGATCTCAGTTACGACACCAGCACCTACAGTATGGCCACCTTCACGAATTGCGA
>CAZOBQ010000112.1:0-8467 GCA_964578155.1 uncultured Lentisphaeria bacterium | reverse complement strand
AGCTTGAAACTGTAGGGATATACCTGTGTCTGATGAGATTTGACTCTGTATGTTTTCTCCAGTAAAAGGGAGTGGTTTAAAGATCATATAGCCTGGATCAATCAAATAATTCATCCCTGAGAATGTAAGAAGAACAGCTGAGTGATTGTTGCTTCCCCAATTCAGGTCACAGATCAAAGGTTGTGCCCTATAGCCAAGAAGCTCAAAGATTCCCATGAGGAAATAGGTTAATGAAAAGCAAGTGCCGCCTGCATGCCATTCAAAATGATCAGCAATCAATTCATCCGGCAGTCTGAACATGTTCTCCTGCTGATGCTGACTATGCTTTAGAATCTTGCTTATATTCTCATAGGGTAGGCGACTAAAGTGTCTGGCTATAGCTGTAATGTGAGCCAGGGAAGGCTTTACTCCATCAAAATTAAAACTCTTAAGAAAGTGCAGGGTCTCTTGCTCAAAATCAGCTGGGTTTGGAAGATGGGCGGTATTTTCAATTTTCGACACGGTTATGCTTAATACTCCAACATAAAACTCAGGGAATGGCTATTGCGGATTATCACTTAACTCGTCGACCAGTGAGGTATGAAAAATACAGGTTTTGAATGAGGGCATAACTCAATATTAAAACAGCGGCTGGTTGTAAGTTCATGCTAATAGTAAAAAGTAATGCAAGGCCAGTATTTTTCTGAGAACCATAAATTCTAGCTTCTAGAGTATTCTGCTTAATCAGTATTTTTACAATCGCGATAAATACCAAGAACCCCATCATTGCAGTAATGATGGGTAGTAATATTTCAACCGTCCAGAAGGATGTGATCGTGCTGTACCAATAGCTAATTTTTGAAGCCGACACACCCAAAATAATTGACCACACTAGTCGAATAATAATATACCAGGCTCGCGATTTAAAAACATGAGTGTACTGTCCAAACACCTTGAGAAAAATCAGTGAGACCAATAAAGGGAGGAAGACTGTATTTGCCAGCAATATGAATGTATCAATCCAGTTGATCGAAATACTGACATCATTTGGTAAGAAAAAGAGTGATAGTGGAAATAAAATGAGCGCCATTAAATTGGTGAGTACTACCGACGTGGCGACAATGCTAACATCTGCTTCCAAACTCGTAGCAACAGCAACGGATGAAACAGCGGTTGGTGTGATCGCCAAAATTAGAACAGCAAAGGCTAGTGGTTTATAGATGAAGGAAAAGAGGGTATAGAAAATGAGTCCCAACAGAATCTGGATCAGGATCAAGGAAAGTTGAGGAATGTTGATTTTGATAGCCAATAGACCACGTGTCTCGATAAATGCTGAGAGCATTATGAGAGCGAGGCAGGGCTGAATAATCCAGCTATGGTTGTAGCCTAGCTGAGAGACTAGACCCAGCAGTATTGCGATTGATGGCAGCCAGCGAAGAAGCATGGCTCTAACTCGTACCCTTGATAATTTGATCTACACCAATGAGGCTTGCCTTCTCAAGGACATCTATTATTATCTCGAATATGCTAGAATTCTGTAAAATCATTGTCGCTAGAGTTACTTCAAAATCACCTATTATTTCAATAGTTTTTTCTCGTAATTAGCTCATAAAATTCGATATATCTTGAGCCAGATATCCTATGCCAAGTAGAGTAGCGTGCATAACATTTTGGAGATTGAATGCTGTGAGTATATTGTAGTCCCTAATCTCTACTAAGGAAACAAATCAGTGATCTTGACTTACACGCTAATTGGCTTTTATTTTATTTTTCCAGCAATCATTCTTTGGCTATGTCACCGCTACCCCATGATAAACAAAATTGGTCCTGTTATTCTAGCCTATTTCTTTGGAATCTTGTTGGGGAATAGTGGCTACTTACCTGAGGGATTCGAAGAATTACAGGATACGCTTAGTGGTGTTACCGTTGCTTTGGCATTACCCCTTTTACTCTTTTCATTGGATGTTCGCTCCTGGGTGCACTCAGCAGGGAAAGCAATTTTATCCATGCTGGGTGCAACAGCCCTGGTCGTTATGGTAGCTGGACTGGGAAGTTGGTTTATAAGAAATGGCGTTGATAATGCCTGGCAGTTTGGTGGCATGGCGATTGGGCTCTATACAGGTGGAACACCAAACCTGGCAGCAATAAAGACAGCGCTGAATGTTGATTCCACACAATTTATCATGATGCATACCTATGATGCCGTCAATGGTATCATTTATCTCCTGTTCGTTATGAGTGTTGGGCAGAAAGTATTCAACCGTGTATTACCGAAGTTCAAGCCTTTGGGTATTCAGGGAGAATCAGCTACCCAGGAAGAAGATATTCATAGCTATGTAGGCATTTTTCAATCAAAAATAATCTGGGGGTTGATCCGTGGCTTGGGGATCTCGATCCTGATCCTGGGTGCCAGTTTTGGCTTCTCTATGATGATACCAGAAGAATATTCCACTGCTTCAATTATGCTTATGATCACTTCTCTAGGAATTGGAGCTTCCTTTGTTAACAAAATTCGTCGTATTCCCATGACTTTTCAATTTGGGATGTACATCATCTTGGTTTTTAGCCTTATTGTTGGTTCCATGGCAAATTTAGAGCAACTGGTGAATATCAATTGGTCTATGATGTTCTTTGTCAACTTTGTGGTCTTTGGGACCATGCTGCTCCATGCTGCTTTTTGTAGGCTGATGAAGATCGACACAGACACTTTTCTCATCACATCCGTGGCAGCTGTTTGCTCGCCACCTTTTGTACCAGTAGTGGCTAAGGCCTTGAACAACAAAGAGATCATTTTATCAGGATTGACAACCGGGATCATAGGCTACGCCATCGGAAATTATCTCGGGATCGCATTTGCCTACATATTCAAAGCGGTTCTTTTTTAAGGAATGATATGAAATCAATTATTATTGGTATAGCGGGTGGAACTGGATCAGGCAAGACCACCATTGCAAAGAACATCACTGAAGCATACGGACCAGGAGAGGTCGTGCGTCTGGATCTGGATTCCTATTACCGAGATCTGTCGGACATGACGCGGAAGGAAAGATCTAAAGTTAATTTTGACCACCCGGCTTCATTGGAAATCGAACTATTGGTTGAGCACTTGGATCAGTTAGGTCAGGGCAAGACCATTCAGGTGCCAATTTACAATTTTGCCACTCATAACCGATCCGAGGAGACCCAGAAAGTAGAGCCTCATAAGGTCATCATCGTCGAAGGGATCATGGCACTATATTTTACAGAATTAACTGAGAAAATGGATGTAAAACTCTTCGTGGAAACACCCTCTGATATCCGCTTTATCAGGCGTTTAAAGAGAGATATTATGGAACGCGGTCGCTCAGTTGATTCAGTGATTGAACAGTATCGAAAGACCGTTCGTCCCATGCATTATCAATTTGTGGAGCCAAACAAATACATGGCCGACGTGATCATTCCTGAAGGAGGGATGAATTTGGTTGCCATTGATTTGATCAAAGCGAAGATCAACACGATACTCGAGGAAAAGAATGTCTGATAATTCTCAAGCTATGGTTTCTCTCAGGGAATTAGATAAGACCAATTACCGTGATATATTAAAACTTTCAGTCAATGCGAATCAAAAGGGTTTTGTAGCCACAAATGCTATCTCCATCGCCCAGGCATATTTTCATAAAAAAGCTTGGTTTCGAGGTGTCTATGCTGGAGAAGAGGCTGTTGGCTTTGCCATGCTTGAGATCGATACAAAAAAACCGGAGTACTATTTATGGCGCTTCATGATCGATGAGCGATTCCAGAACAAAGGCTATGGTTATCAAGCTATGAAATTGCTCATTGAACAGGTAAAGAATCTCCCTCAAGCAAATGAGTTTTTGCTGAGTTATGTGCCTGGTGAAGGAAATCCCAAGGAATTCTATGAGAAATTGGGATTTGAGGAAACTGGAGAGATAGAAGATGGTGAACTTATTATGAGTTTAAAGCTTTAACTCTTCATCTAATTCCTGTGCTGATTTTTCTGTGATAGCTCTAGTTTTTCGGTGGAATCAGGCGGCAAGAAAACTAATATAGGCAACGCCCATGCGATATGAATATTACAGAGACCCGCCAACACCTCCCAAAAGAAACGGAAACGTCATTAAAATTGGTCTTTTAGCCTCGATTTTCATCGTGGTTGTGGTTTGGGTGGTCATGTGGAATTCCGCGAATACTTTTGAACCTGAACTCATGTCGGAACAAGCGTTTTACGAAGGCTATTTTACCCTTAACACACGGATGGACCAAACGCTGTCCCGGCGATTCCCTGATATTGAATTCGTTGACACAAGATTAAGCGATGATGGAATGGGAACGCGAAATTTCCACGTCAAAGACAGCAAAAAGGTGCGTTCTTCTGATATTGAAAAATTCTTAGAGAGTACACTGGGTGGATTTGGCTTTATGGTTAAGCAGACAGAGGGTGGTAATGATTTCTGGGAATTTCAAGTTATTAGCGATTCAACAGTTTGGTCCCTTTATCGGTTTGAGTTTCTTGAAGAAAAGGGAGCACCCATTTCTATTCTTCCAGCTGATCTGGCAAAGGTAACCAAAAGACCACGATTAGCTGTTATCATAGATGATTTTGGCTATTCCATGAATGAAACTATTAATGGATTTATCGCTTTGAATCAACCGTATACGGCTGCTGTCATTCCAGGTAGAGCTTATTCTAAACCAGTAGATGAACGTTTACGATCACGAGGAATACAGACCTTAATTCATATGCCCATGGTAACGGTAACAAACACAACTAGTGAGCCGGATTACGCTCTATCGGAAGATCTTAGTGATGGTGAGATCCAGCGCCGTCTGCGAAAAGCCCGGAAAGAGGTACCCAATGCTTTGGGTATGAATAATCACCAGGGGAGTGGGGGAACACAAAGCCGTAAGGTTATGATGGGCGTTACTGGTTTTCTTTCTGAGCAAAACATGTTCTTCCTCGATAGCAGGACCATTGCCGCTTCAGTTGCTGAGAAGGTTTCCAGAGAACAAAATGTTCCAACTAATAGCAGAGACGTATTTTTGGATGAGGTCGATGACCCAGAGGCTATTGCCGATGAATTATTTCGCTTGGCCCGGATTGCCAAGGAACGTGGAGAAGCTATTGGAATTGGGCATTGTCGCCCAAACACATTACTCACAATGAAAAAGTATTTACCCGCTTTAGCAGAAGCTGGTTTTGATCTCGTCCCAGTCTCGAAACTGGTCCGTTGATCTCATAAATATATAAAAGCTCAAGGAATAGTTACTATGGCGCAAATGGAATTGAATCTGGATGTTTTTTTGGAAATTAGTCAACAGTCAAAAGGACAAGGACTAAGTCTACCGGCTGTGGTAACCATTGCGGGTCTTTCGGGAGTAGATGGTTTTAGCCTCTCCTATGATGGGCGTTCACCATCCTTCTCTGAAAATGATCTTCAGTTGACAATAGCATCAGCAATGAACGCTAGATTTGCTTTAAGAATAGCTCCTAGAGCGGAATTATTGCAGCTCGCATTGAATTTACCAATCAAGCAGGTCACTTTTAGCGCACCCAATATCTTTGAAGACTATGGGGCAGACCTGGAAACATTTATTCCACAACTTAAAGATGCCGGTAAGCTGGTTTCCTTCAGGCTTGACCCAGAGTTATCACTACTAAAAAAGGCTTATCGCCTTCAGGCAGATCTGATAGAACTAAATACGCTACCTTATGCGGAAAACGCCAATCCTGCTGGACAAGCTGAAGCACAGGAACAATTAGCACTCATGGCAAAGACAGCGGAAAAGAATGGACTTGGGGTTGCAGTTAATGGGGGTCTTGATTTCCAGAATGTGACACCTATTGTAAATATTGAGGCTGTTGAAAATGTAGTTGTCGGCCAGTCCATCTTTAATCGAGCCATTTTTGTGGGACTGGAGACAGCCATTCGCGATTTCAAATCTCAGGTGCTATGAGTTCACTGGTCACAGAGTTTATTCGCTCAGGAGAAGTAGAGAGTTATCACCAGGGGTACGCCGTAATAACTGATGCCTCTGGACAAGTTGTAAGATCTTTTGGCGACCCTCATTATTCAACATATGTACGTTCATCAGCAAAACCTTTGCAGGCGATGGCTGCCTTACGATCTGGGGCGTATGAGAATTTTAAGCTAAATCCCAAAGAGTTAGCGATCATTTGTTCTTCTCATAGCGGTGAAAAAATTCACACAGAAACAGTTGCCAGTATATTTAATAAGATCGGAATAGAACCTGGCCATCTAGCCTGTGGCGTACATCCTCCCATAGATAGAATAAGCGCAAATCAATTGATTGATGATGGCCTTAAGCCACAACAGATTCATAATAACTGTTCCGGAAAACATGCTGGGATGTTGTGTACATGTACCCAGATGGATTTGACTCCAGAAAACTATTTGGATCCTGAACATCCTGTCCAGCAATACATTTACGATATCGTCAAAGAGTATACTCTAGTGGGGGACATTCACAGGGGGGTGGACGGTTGTTCTGCACCTGTTTTCTATTTGCCATTATCCAAGCTGGCGATGGCTTTTGCCATTATTAGTAGCCAACGATCAGATGAAACTCAACAAATATTTCAGGCTATGACTTCAAACCCCTATTTAATTGGTGGGAATGGTCGATTTGACACACTTTTGATGGAGAGTTTTCCAGGAAAGATCATGTCTAAGGGTGGCGCAGAGGCAGTCTCCGCTGCAGGATTTATTATGCCTGACGGACAGATCTATGGATTGGCAGTTAAAGTGTTAGATGGGAATTACCGGGCAATTGGGCAGATGGTGTTAAGCTTGCTCCAGGATATTGGATTCATCCAGGGAGCGATGCCAGATGCTTTAAATAAATGGTGGAAGCCTGAGCTGAAAAACCACGCAAAACACGTTGTTGGGACAAGCTGTACAATACTTAAAGACTAATACTAAGGAATAGACGAGATGGTAAAAGAGAGAACTTCCTGGGAAAAATATTTCATGCAGATAGCTGATGATGTTGCCACTCGCTCTACCTGTGACAGAAAATATGTCGGAGCTGTCATTGTGCGTGATAAAATGATTCTATCAACTGGATATAATGGATCAATCAGGGGTTTACCTCATTGTGATGAGATAGGCCACGAAATGGAAAATGGTCATTGTGTCCGGACCGTTCATGCTGAAGCCAATGCCATTGTCCAGGCTGCCCGTAATGGTGTCACAATTGGAGACTCTGATATCTATGTCACTGCCAGCCCTTGTTACAATTGCTTTAAGCTCATTGCCAATTCCGGAATCAAACGCATTTTTTATGGTGAGTTATATCGAGATGAACGGATCAAGACCCATGCTAAAGAAGCTGGCATCGAACTGATTCACTTGTCAGACGAATAAATCAACCAACCCGATGGAGGTAATCTGGTCATGCAACTTCAATCAGTTATCAAACATACTCTTTTCGGACTACTTGTTCAGATAATCATATCATGTACATCTTCTCCAGCAGTCATCCCACAAGACATTTCCGAGTTAGAAAATCGCCTGAAAGCTATGACAAACACCTTCAGTGGTGATGTTGGAGTTTATGTCAAACATTTGCACTCTAATCAAGAGATCAGTATTAATGCCGACTCTCTTTTTCCAACTGCGAGCATGATAAAGATTCCAATTCTACTGACTCTGTTTGACAGGATAGAGAAAGATAGCTTGGGTTATGACTCCACCTTTATGTGGTTCCCAGAAATCGTGAATTATTCAGCCGGCGGCATGCTTAGTTCATTCAAAGACAGCTCAAAGATATCACTTACAAAGATTATCTCTTTAATGATCACTTATAGTGATAATCATGCCAGCTTATGGTGTCAAGAATTGGCTGGCGGTGGTTTGTCCATCAACGAGTGGCTCACACAAAATGGCTTTGAACAAACCCGCATGAACTCACGCACGCCTGATCGACAGGATGATTGGGAAGTCTATGGCTGGGGACAAACGACCCCAAGAGAGATGGCGACAATGCTCACATTGATTCATGAGGATAAGGCTGTTTCACCCTGGGCGAGTGAAGAAATGTATCGCTATTTAACACGGATTTATTGGGATGATGAAGCACTATCTCAGATTCCAAGGACAGTGCAGGTAGCCTCAAAGCAGGGTGCTGTGAGTGATTCGCGATCAGAAGTCGTCCTAGTTAATGGGCCGCATGGAGACTACGTGTTTTGTGTGATCACAAATAAGCAGACTGATCAGTCTTGGGCAGAAGAGAATGAAGGATATGTTCTCATCAGAGAGGTCTCGAAACTTCTGTGGGGTAAGCTCCAGTAAAAACAAACAATCACGAGTCAGAAAATTCTTCTACAGGAACTTCAGATAATCCGTTGACAGGCGTGGGGGCGCCATCTATATTCGCGAGCTTTTTAATAAGGAGAGAAATCTAATGTACGCGATTATCCAAATTGCAGGGAAACAGTTCAAGGTGAAACCTGGCATGGTCCTGAACG
>CAZOBQ010000111.1:0-8567 GCA_964578155.1 uncultured Lentisphaeria bacterium | reverse complement strand
ACCTTCATCACCCCATTGAGCACCGACTACGATGGTGTTTTTCATGCAATCTCCTGAATATGCAAATTCTTGCAGTGGACTATCATAATATTAAAAATCTGCTCCATAATTTGGAGCTTCCTTGGTAACCTGAACATCGTGGGGATGACTTTCTTTCAAGCCAGCACCACTGATCTTGACCATCTTGGATTTTCCACGCATAGCCTTAATATTGGGTGTGCCGCAGTAGCCCATACCAGATCGCAGTCCTCCAATGAGTTGATAAACAACATCCTTAGTGGCTCCGCGGTAAGGAACCCTACCCTCGATACCTTCTGGAACAAGCTTTTGGGTGGTTTCCTGGAAATATCGATCAGCACTTCCCTCGTTCATAGCTGATATGGAACCCATCCCGCGGTACAACTTATAAGCACGTCCCTGATAAAATTCCTTCTCACCTGGGCTTTCATCCGTCCCGGCAAGTAATCCACCAATCATGATCACAGAGGCTCCAGCTGCAATAGCTTTCGGAATATCACCTGAAAATTTCACTCCACCATCAGCTACTATGGGAATCCCATGTTTGTCGGCTTCTTCAGCACAATCCGCAATGGCACTAATCTGTGGCATTCCGACACCGGCTACAATTCGCGTCGTACAAATAGAACCTGGGCCAATACCAACCTTTACCGCATCAACACCTGCGTCTATGAGAGCCTTGGTTGCTTCGCCTGTGGCAATATTACCGGCAATGATTTGTACATTCGGATATTTTAATTTGATCGTATTTACAATTTTAATGACATTGCTTGAATGACCATGGGCAGTATCTACAACGATAACATCAACACCTGAATCGGTCAGGCGTTCCACTCTTTCAAGTGATTCCAATCGAGCACCAACAGCAGCACCAACTAGAAGTCGGCCGCTCTTATCGGTTGCAGAGTTTGGATATTCAACGGCTTTTTCAATGTCCTTGATAGTGATTAAACCCTTGAGGAAATTAGCTTTATCGATAAGAGGAAGCTTCTCAATTTTGTATTTCTTCATCAAGGCTCCAGCTTCTGCCAGAGTTGTGGACTCGTGACCCGTAATAAGGTTCTCTTTCGTCATAGCATCTTCGATAAGTATACTAAAATCCTCTTCAAAGCGGATGTCTCTATTTGTTATGATCCCTAAGAGCTTCTCATCTACAACGACTGGTACACCGGAGATATGGTATCGAGCCATAAGATCAGCTGCATCGCCGACTGTATGCTGCGGTGTTAAGGAGAATGGGTCAGTGATGACTCCATGCTGTGAGCGTTTGACCTTATCCACTTCTAGAGCTTGTTGTTCGGGATCTAAATTCTTGTGAATTATCCCGATGCCGCCAACTCTTGCCATGGCAATAGCCATTCGTGATTCAGTCACGGTATCCATAGAGGCCGACATAAGTGGAATATTAAGCTTGATAGATTTGGTCAGTTGAGTAGCAACATCAACTTCATGGGGCAGAACATCGGATTGTGCCGGGACCAGGAGAACATCATCAAATGTGATTGCTTCCCAATTTTTGTATTTTTGCATGGAGAACCTCTTAATGCTTGTCTTTTATCTGTGAATCAACAAAAAGATCTCTTGCAACCATCCATGGCTCAATACGAAGCAAAATTAATTGATTTTCAGGCTGAGGGCAGGTTGGATGGTGAGCATTCATCTTGCCACGCAAAGTAAACTCTCGTTAGTCCCATGCAAAAGGAAACAGAGAAAGAGTAGAAGATTTATTCATCTGTTTTACCGAAAAAATTGAATTACTCATATTCGTAGCTAGATTCCTCCATGACTTCTATAAGCAAACCACTGGCACTCTATATTCATGTTCCCTTCTGCAAGGCTAAATGTACTTACTGTGACTTCTATTCTATTGTTGGTAGAGAAAAAACAATACCAGGATACATGCGATCACTTCTAGCTGAGATAGGGCATTATGGGCGAACTCTGGATCTATCCCAGTATCATATAGATACTATTTTCTTTGGAGGAGGGACCCCAAATCTTCTCTCACACGATCACATTGAACAAGTGTTGGCTGCTCTTCACCAAATAGTACCAGGTGGAGAAAACATGGAGATCGGGATGGAAATAAATCCAGGGGAAGCTAGCTTGGATAAGCTCAAAGCCTACCACTCCATTGGGATCAATCGAATGAGCATTGGAATGCAAAGTTTTCAACCGGAACTTTTAAAATTTATGAGTAGAATTCACACCGTCGAACAAAGTATTGCAAGCTATCACCATGTGCGCGAGGCTGGGTTTGAGAACGTAAGTGCTGATCTGATATTTGCCGTTCCAGGCCAGAGTAGAGAGCTTTGGGAATCAGATCTACAACGACTCATAGAAATGAACCCGGAGCATATCTCAACCTATTCTCTCACGGTTGAGGAGGGAACAGCACTGAAACGTTGGGTGGACAATGGCCATGTCGATATGCTTGAAGATATCATTGACACGGGGATGTATACTCTAGGTCGAGATCTGCTGGAGAAGAATGGATATGACAATTATGAGATATCCAATTTTTCAAAACCTGGCTATGAATGCAGGCATAACATGAATTACTGGACTGGTATTGAGTACTTGGGGTTTGGACCAGCAGCTCACTCATATTTTGATGGACGAAGACATTGGAATTATCGTGACCTGGATAAATACATGTCAGGTGTGACTGAAACAGGGTATGGGGTAGAGGAAGAGGAAACTATTGACTCTTTAGCGGCTCGTAATGAAATGATACTCACCCGTTTACGCTTATCAAAGGGATTGGATTTGTCAGAATTCTCGCATTCATTTGGTATTGATCTACTTCAAATGAAACAGACTATTTTAAAGAAATGGAAAAATGAACTCGTTATTGATGATGGCCGCTTGAAAATTACGAAGGCAGGTTGGCCATTAATCGACGAGATCAGTTCTGATTTGATGGATGCTTAAACCTGACTCCGATCAATCAATCAGGTCGAGATCTACAGTGATCGTATTCTCCTGATGCACTAGCACTGTGCCGGGGCTTGATCCCTTGGGCTTGCTCAGATGTTTCCGCTGGCAGTACTGGACAACCACAATACCGGAATGTTTCGCTTTAGAATTAACTGCAGCAAGTTGAGCAGCTTTGAGGATATCAGCACGTTGAGGTTCTCTATTACTGGTTCTTAAAATAACATGTGAACCACGTATTTGCCTGGCATGAAACCACCAATCGTTCTTGTTAGCAACCTTAAATGTTAAAACATCATTGTCAGACGATCCTCTGCCAACGAGAATATCAAATCCCCCGGGGGATAGATATTTTTTATACGGCTTCCGTTCCGTTTGTCTTCTGCCCGAACGATCTAATGCTTCCCCCTTCTCTTTAAGAAAGATAGTTAGAGCATCATCATCTTTGTCGTTTATAAGGAGAGTCAAAGATTGGATATCGATCTCTATTGTTGGAATAATATTTTGGAGTTTTTCCAGCTTCTCCTTGAATTTCCTGATCTTTTTAGCCGTTGATTCAATAGCTTCTGTCAATGTGAGACTAGAATCCACGTTAAAAGCCATAGGCTTGCCTGTAGGTGAGAGCTCTGCCTCTAAGGTCACCTCACCCTGTCTGTAGATATGATCAATACCTAGTCCAATTTGGAGCGCGTGGAGCTGAAGTTCCAGCTCTGGCCATGACTTGGCTTCTTCAAGTTCATTTTGAATTTTTACCAGCTTACTTTTCCATCTTTTAAGTACCGTTGCTCCAGTTTTCTGAATGGATATGGCCGGTGCTGCTTTTTGCTTAGGACTTGTACGGAGAACCTGAATCACAAACTCTGGGATGGTGAGTCGAGTACATGCATCTAAATCCTTAAAGGAAACTTCATAATTAACAGGATCAACCGGGATCCCAGCTTCGGCTTCTTTTAAATCATGTTTAGAAATTTTATTCCTTGGAATATCAGCAGGTAGTGGGTCTGTGGGCGATAACCAAGTGCTTGAAAGTACGGGCGAATTCTGCTGTTTCAGGAAACTATCCACCATATTTCCATCACTATGGTGAAAGACATTTAAGGCGCTTGGGAAAAAACCTAGTAAGAGGCTATTCCCTTTTGAAAAATTGAGTCGTAGTGCTCTATCGCTGGCATTGATCTGAACATTCTCGAGTTCGACGTCATGAGGAAACTCTCCCAGGAGTTTGACACGCTTTTTTGGTAGCGTAAACTGAGTGGATAATGTTAGCAAAGCCTGGTTCCCTTGCTTCTCCCAACTAAGTCGATAAGCTTGATCTCCGTTGATGAAATGAATATCTAGACGTGATTTTCGGAAGGTATAGGCGGTTTGAATATGTGATCCAATGAGCTTCTGGTCGAGATATTTAAGCCAGAGCCAAAATGCAGGCCATGATCTGATGAAATTCTGATTATCCATGGCAGCAAGCTAAATTATTTTTGAATCATATGGTAGAAAATCAATCGAAAAAGCGACAGGATCTACTTCCCGTAATTATGGGAAGCTAAAAATATGTTCCAATAACAAAAGAATAAGGTTTACCTGTCCTTTGTTTGTGGTATTTTTGCATGAGGGAAAAATTTTTAAATAAAGAAATCACATATGAATTCGGATAAAAAACGACGACGAAGTAAAAGCAAACGAGATGAAACTTCCATGCTCCGAGATTTTCGCCAGGAAATACTTATTGGAGCTATATTCCTACTGGGAGTATTTCTACTGGTCGAAGACTTGGATATAAAGGTTTCAGTCTATCATGGCTTAGTCTATCTCTCCAAACACATGGGAACCCTCGCAAATAAAATCTTTATGAGCATTATAGAAGGTTTTAAAGTATTAGAAGGTTCTGATATAGTTGGTGTTGCGTTAATCTTGATTGCTATCAACTTATTCATTTATCGAGTTCAGCAAAAATTTGTGATTAGATATGGACAACTGCCTGCCTGTCCAGACTGCGGAGAGGATCTCAACCTTATCCATAGAAGCATTACTCATAGAATTGTTGGATTTGTTTTTAGAGTAAAGATACGACGGTATGCCTGTAAAGTCTGTGAGTTTGAAGGCTTGAAGATGCGCTTAAAAGCCTCCAGGTGATTTACGGGGCTTTTTCCGCTGAATGATCTGAGCAAGGTATATCATGAATAATATCTTGAGTCGTTATCGCAGAATATCACGTTCTGTCCTTTTCCTTATTTCGGCATCCTTTCTAATTCATTTGGTCAATGCCTCATTTATTCTCATCCTAAATATTTATCTTAGAAAATCGGGATATGCTGACAACGTTATCGCTGAGTTGAACTCTTATCGGTTCCTGGGGATACTTACTTTTGCCTTCCCTTTGGGTATATTTATAAAAGGAAAAGCATTAAAACCATTTTTCATTGCCAGTAGTATTCTTGTTCCCCTGACAAGTGCAGTCTTGCTTTACACGATTGAAAATGGATATGATTCATGGATCATCGCAGGTTTTATCGCTTGGGGAATATCCTTTATGATTCTCAATGTATGCTCCTTGCCCTTCATCATGCGCTCAGAGTCAGAGGACGTCGTTACAGAGGCAATCTCTTTAGGCTTCTCCACCTGGTCTTTAGCCGCCATTTTCTCAGGTACGATCATCAATAGACTCTCAAAAATGAGTGTGATTGATCTCTTTGGTCACGTCATAATTCTCGATGAGTACCACATCATGATGTTCATCATTGCCTTGAGTTCACTTTCAATATTCCTGGTACTTTTCATCAAGGAAGCGAAACCTCGTTCAAAATCCAGCTCTTTTCTCCATAATATCAAGGTATTGCGTTCTGACTACGATTGGTTGCTCATATTTCGGGTGCTTGTTCCAAATATACTCATTGCTGTAGGAGCCGGTTTGACCATTCCTTTTGTTAATCTCTTCTTTAACAGCGTCTTTGGGATGGATTCTGGAAAATTCAGCCTAATAGGCGCCTTCACAGCAGGTCTTGTTTTTCTGTCAACATTAGCTGTCCCATTTATTCGTCGTCGTTTTGGCTTCAGAGTCGCTGTACTCATTCCACAATGGACCGCTATCTTCTTCCTAGTTCTATTGGCATTTTCTCAAATGGTATCCGCCTTCTCCTGGGCAGTCTATATAGCTATCGGAGCCTATATACTAAGACAGCCCCTAATGAATATGGCAGGACCGGTAACCAGCGAATTGGGAATGAAATATGTGGGGACGCGAAATCAGGAATTGATATCAGCACTTAGCTCAAGTATCTGGAGCGCTTCATGGTTTATTAGTGCAAAGATATTTCAAATACTGCGACAATTAGATTTGGATTACTATCTAATATTCTTGATTACTTCAGTATTATATGCTATTGGCGTGATGTTCTATCATTTGTTGATCAATGATTATTTGAATCGTGAAAAGACGCCAGATCAATCACCAGCATAGTAGGACAACATTTGCTAGTATTGTAGACAAGGGTTAAGGAGACTCACAACGACTATGCTTACATCTAAACAGAAGAAGTATCTAAAATCACAAGCTCATGCATTGAAACCCTTGGTTTTGGTAGGAAAATCTGGAGTCAACAGCCAAAGTATCAAGAACATCAACGAGGCTTTAGCACACCATGAACTGATCAAGATTAAATTCATCGCTTTCAAGACTGAAAAAGATGAACTTCAAGAATCAATTCTGAAGGAGACCAATTCCGAATTTGTTGGTATGATAGGTCATGTACTCACTATTTATAGTCAAGCCGAGGAAAAAGAAGACCGAAAATACACCCTTCCCATATAATTTCCGCATATGATTCATTTCACCAATATCACAAAAGTTTATCCTAATAAGACACTTTTTGAAGATTTAAATCTGGTTTTCAAGCGAGATTCCAGAATCGGACTTGTTGGCGTGAATGGATCTGGTAAAACAACGCTTCTGAGAATGATCGTTGGTGAAGAAGAGCCTGAACAGGGATCTGTTCAAATTAGTTCAAAAATATCAATCGGATACCTTCCGCAGGAAATCAATTCTGAATCTGATCAGACCATTCTAATGGAAGTCCTGAACGAGATTCCTGAAATCGCAGCAATTGAGGAACAGATTGAGACCACATCCAGTCAGATTGCTTCAGACCCTGACAATGAGAACCTACTCAATAACTTAGGCCGTCTACAGACCGAATATGAAAGATTGGATGGTTGGTCCATTGAATCTCGTGCGAGAAAGGTACTGGGTGGCCTGGGCTTTAGCCCTGAGCAAATGTTAACGTCCCTTGAGAAATTCAGTGGTGGTTGGCGAATGCGAGTCGCTCTCGCCAAATTACTTTTTAAGCAACCCGATATCCTTTTACTGGATGAACCTACTAACCATTTGGACCTTGCTTCCTTAATTTGGCTTGAAACCTTTTTAAAAGATTGGAAAGGTGCTTTGGTTCTCATTAGTCATGACCGGACATTCTTGGACAAGACGATTAATCAGGTTGCTGAGATTCATCAAAAGAAAATTCAAAACTATTCAGGGAATTATACCCAATATGTTGAACAAAAACAGTTGCGCAATGAACAGCAGATTGCTGCCTACAAAAATCAACAGAAGTTAATAGCAGAAACCGAAAGATTTATTGAGAGATTTCGATATAAGGATAGCAAAGCCAGTCAAGTGCAAAGCCGTGTCAAGGTTTTGGAAAAATTAGAGAGAATATCGTTACCTGAGGGTGACCACAAACGACTTTCCGTTAGAATCCCACAACCTGGTCGATCAAGTCGAATCTTGGCTGAATTCATTGGAACATCTAAATCTTATGATACGGTTCATGTCTTTCAAGATCTAAACTTGATAGTGGAGCGGGGTCAAAAAATCGGACTGGTTGGTCCAAATGGTGCAGGTAAATCAACTTTACTCAAAATGTTAGCTCAGGTTGAGACGCTTACTAAGGGACAATTGAACTGGGGGAGTGAAGTCAATTCAGCCTATTTTGCCCAGCATCAATTTGAGTCCCTGCCACTTCATAAAACGATCTACGAGTTGATCTCACATGAAAACCCAAAATGGACGATCAACGAGGTTCGGACCTATTTGGGTAGTTTTCTATTTTCAGGAGATACCATCGAAAAACAACTGAAGGTGTTAAGCGGGGGTGAGATATCACGTTTGGCTTTGGCAAAGATGTTGGCAACACCATCTCATTTGATCTTATTGGATGAGCCTCCAAATCACCTTGATGTGCAAGCCAGAGATGTTGTTCAGGAGGCAATAAGTAGTTTTACTGGCAGCATGGTCTGTATCTCCCATGATCGCCATTTCCTGAACTCGGTTACCAATACAATAATTGAAGTAAACGGGGGTGGTATCACAATCTATCCTGGCAATTATGATTATTACCTTTGGCGTAAACAGCAGGAGAAGCAGGATACACCTACAATCCAGCCGGAACAAGCGCCAATCGAGAACAGAGCTGCTGGAAATAATTATGCTGAAAGAAAAAAACTGTCAAATCGATTGAAAAAGCTGCCAGTTTTAATTTTGCAATGTGAAGATGATATTGCAGACCAGGATAAGATTCTAAATGATGGATCGCTAGCCAGCGAATACGAAAAGATCCAGG
>CAZOBQ010000110.1:0-8583 GCA_964578155.1 uncultured Lentisphaeria bacterium | reverse complement strand
TGATGAAGGTAAGGGAAAACTGGTTGATGTTCTCGCTGAGCAGAGTGACCTGGTTGTTCGCTTTAATGGAGGCGGAAATGCGGGTCATACAGTCATGCATGACGGTGAAACCTATAAATTCCATTATATGCCTTCAGGTATGTTACACCACAAGACGTGCATCCTGGGAACAGGTGTCGTGATCAACCCTAAGGACCTGTTAGAGGAAATTACTTCCTTTACTGCCAGTGGACATAGTCCTGATCTAAAAATCAGCGCTCGTGCACACGTTATTTTTCCTCACCACCAAATGATAGATGCAAAAGAAGGTGGTAAGATTGGAACCACAGGACGAGGGATTGGCCCAGCATACTCACAAAAGGCTTCTCGTATCAATCTCAGAATACTGGATATCATAGCCGATGATGCTGAGGTGCGGATAAAAGCAGCCCTCCGGGATGTAAAGGAAATGCTCGTGCTGGAAGGCATATATTCTGAGACTGAGTATCAAGATTACTGCAATTCGGTACCTGTTGAATATGCCGGTTATGGGAAACTATTTAAACCTTATGTCACAGACACTGAAGATATGGTGAGAATTGCATCAAAATCTAATCAGAATGTCCTCTTTGAAGGCGCGCAGGGAACACTTCTAGATCTAAACTATGGGACCTACCCCTTTGTAACATCTAGCTCGACCCTTGCAGCGGCAGCATTCGTTGGTGGAGGAGCAATTCCAGGGGTACCTATCAGAATTCTAGGAATCACCAAGGCCTATACTACACGTGTTGGTGAAGGTCCTTTTCCCACTGAACTCCAAGGTGACGCGGCTACTGATCTCAGAGAAGCCGGGCATGAATATGGTGCAACAACAGGTCGTCCCAGACGAGTTGGGCATTTGGATCTGTATGCTCTACGGTATGCCATTCGGATATCCGGTATCCAAGAATTGGCAATGACCAAGATTGATACTCTCGCGCTGGTAAGCGGTATCAAAGCTTGTACTGCCTATAAAATTAATGGGAAAGAGATTGATTATTTTCCGGCGGATGCACCTACTTTGGAGCAAGTAGAACCCGTATATACAAATATTGACCCTATTGCGAGTTTGACAAAAGAAGAATGGTTAGAACTTCGAAATGCCACCAAGGAACAACTTCCGGACAGCATTCGTAAATACATTAAATTCATTGAGGATTTTGTCGAAATTCCTATCACTATTCTTTCCCACGGTCCAGAAAGGAATGAAACCATTGTCTTCTGATAATCTATTTAACCTCTCTCCTCTCGATGGTCGATATGCCGATGATGTCAAATATATGCGTGAGATGTTTTCTGAAAGTCGTCTCATAAGAGAACGTGTTCATGTGGAGTTGGTTTATCTAAAAGCATTTTTAAATGCAACAGACCGTAGTGACTGGTGGGAAGACGAATATTTTGCCATTTATACAGAGTTAAATCATCAAGACCTTGAATCGATCAAAGAAATTGAGAGCCGCACCAAACATGATGTTGCTGCCGTCATAGAGTTTATAAAAACTAAAGTCCCTGAAAAAGTTCGTCCATATGTGCATTTTGCTTTGACCTCAGAGGATGTCAATAACCTGGCACATGGACTTATGATCAAAGGTGCACGAGATATTCTACTTATCCATTTAAAAGATTTTATCAATGAGCTAGTTGTTCAAACTCAAAATGGTCGCAACTGTACAATGATTGGTCGAACCCATGGCGAAGTGGCCACGCCGACAACAATGGGCAAGGAATTCAGCCTTTACGCTGTACGATTTTCTCAAATGTATGCAGAGCTCAAAGCCATGAATATCCAGGGCAAGATCACGGGTGCAACAGGGAATCTAAACGCCTTTGTAGGAACATACCCAAAAGTTGATTGGTTTGCTCTTACTAAAGAGGTTGTTCAGGAACTTGGTCTGAAGCATACATTGTTCAGTCTTCAGATTATGCCAGGTGATACCTATGCTCGGATGCTAGATGCTGTGAAGCGACTGAGCGGCTTGGTTATCGACTATGATCAGAACATCTGGACCTATTTTATGTTGGGCTACTTGTATCAGAAAGCAGATGCGGATTCCATCGGTTCATCAACAATGCCACATAAGATCAATCCAATCAAATTTGAAAACTCCGAGGGCAATGCCCAGTTAGCTGAGAGTCTATTAACCTTTTTCAGTCAGAAGTTTGTAAAAACAAGACTCCAACGAGATCTAACAGATTCCACAGTAAAACGCAATATAGGCACAGCATTTGGGCACATAGCTCTATCTCTGACCTATGCCAAACGCGGTACCAACGATATCCTTATTAATAAAAAGATGATGGATGATGACTTGGCTAACAATGGTCAATTCTTTTCCGAGCTTATTCAATTAGTAGAACGGGATCAAGGTGCTTCAGATGGTTACGATCATTTGAAGAAACAAACTCGTGGCAAACGCCTATCATATGGCAAGATGGTCAGCATGATGACCCATGCAGGAATTTCTGCTAGTACAATTGAAACTTATGTAAAAGGGAAGACCGTAGAGATCAGTGATTTAGCTCTTAAGGAAGTAGCAAAACTTACTTCTTAAGCTGGTTTAAAAGCTTTAGCCTATTTTCAGGAAGTGAAGCGGGTCAAACAGGTTGAAGGGTATTTGGTAGAGCCTAAACCTCGAAGTCTACAACTACTCTTTCTGCGCCAGTAGCTCCTAATGCCTTCACGACCTGCTGGTGCTCAGGATGTTTGGAGTAAGTATCAAGTGCAGCTTGGTCTTGAAAGCCAGATATCAAGATCATATCCATGGCAAATTCTGAGTCCAAAGTATTGATTCCAACCTCGTAAAATTCAATCTCAGGTATAAGTGCAGGCAATGATTCAAGTAAGGTTTTCATCTGCTGCATTATCTCACTTTTCTCTGACTCAGGAAAATTCCAGGCAACAATATGTTTGATCATTTTCTAGCTCCCAATATCTTTCCGAAAGGTTTTTCCCGCAAATTCGATCTTGTTGATGTTGGCATAAGATGTTTCTAGTGCTTCCTTTACAGTACTGGCTTTTGAGGTCACAGTCAGCACTCTTCCGCCGCTCGTGAATGTCTTACCTTCAATTAACTGGGTACCAGCATGAAAAACTGTGGATGAGTCTACAGTGTCCAGACCAGAGATCGCTTTTCCTTTAGGGTATGATTCTGGATAGCCACCAGAGGCAAGTACAACTGTAGCACAAGATTGTTTATCCCACATAACATCCACTTCTGCTAAACGATCGTCAATAATGGCATTGAAAATCTCAAATAAGTCAGTATCAAGACGTGGCAAAATCACCTGAGTCTCAGGATCTCCAAAACGTACATTATATTCTAAAACCCTGGGTCCATCCTCCGTTAACATGATTCCACAATATAAGATTCCCTTGAAAGGTCTTCCCTCTTCTCGCATACCAGTCAGTGTTGGCTCGAGAATGTTAAAGATGCAATAATCTTCTAACTCATTGTCGTACAGCGGGTTAGGCGAGATAGCACCCATTCCCCCTGTGTTCAACCCTGTATCCCCTTCACCAATTCGTTTATAGTCCTTTGCTGAGACCATAGGAACAATTGTTTCAGCATCAACAAAACACAATAAGGATAATTCGGGACCAGTCATGAATTCCTCTATGATGATCTCATCACCGGCATCACCAAAGACACGATCCTCCATGATTTCACGGATTCCCTGTTCAGCCTCTTCAGCATTCGAAATAATAAGCACGCCTTTACCGGCGGCTAAACCATCAGCTTTGATGACGATAGGATAAACGGTATTGGATTCAAGATATTCTCGGGCAGTATTCGCATCTTGAAAGCGCTGATATTCAGCAGTGGGAATATTGTATTTTGCCAGTAGTTCCTTCGTGAACACCTTACTACCTTCCAAAATGGCTGCATTGGCGTTCGGCCCAAATATTCTAATACCTGCAACTTCGAATTGATCTACGATTCCATTCACAAGTGGTACTTCAGGACCTACAACGGTGAGTCCAATTGAGTTCTCCTTTGCGAATGCTAGGAGAGCTGGGATATCATCATCAGAAATAGCCACATTTTCTGCAACCTGTGCTGTCCCGGCATTCCCAGGAGCACAATAAATACGATCAACTTTGGAGCTCTGAGCTAACTTCCATACAATGGCATGCTCTCGACCTCCACCACCGATGACTAGAACATTCATGACTCCCCCATGACTGGTGTGTTATCCGATTTTTTTATAATTGAATGAGCGGGTAAAGCCTGTATACATCTTTCCATCTTGTTCCAAATGTGGATATACAAAATAATTCAAGGGACCAGTCCTGTGACCTTTTCCAAGTTCAAGGTCCCTACCAATAGTAAACTGGATTCGATCAGGAGGCTGAGTTCCAAATAAGAGATCCTGCTTACTCAGATCTTTCCGAGCCTCAGAGGCATCAATTGGAAACCAACCTGTTTCAGGAAGATAGAAATTCACCCAACAATGGTATCCACTGATGATTCCTTCCTCTCTATCCATTGGGACTGGGAATCCAATCTCAAAACGAGAAGGAATCTGCTCTGCGCGAGCCAAGGAGGTGAAAAGTGCGTGAAAATCAGTACAATTTCCATACTTCTCGCTACAAGCCCAGTAGGTATCTCCATTTCCCCAACCTGTTCCCACTTTCTTATACTCCATGTTACCCACTACATAATCATATATGGTGCGGGCTTTGTCCAGTGAAGCTGGCAACGACGGAGCTAGTCCGGCTCTAATACTGTCTACAAGCTCTCCTGATACTGGAACTCGCGAATTAGCGTTCAGAAAAAGCTCCTTCTCAATTTCTGTCAGAAGTGGGGTGTCTACAGATTCACGGTATTCAAGAGAGTTTGTGGGGCGGGACACGCGATATGTAATACTAATATCAACGGTATCGGATGTTCCTTCCGGTAGAATTCCGTGCCAGAATTTATTCCCATATAGATTTTCTTGTCTAAACTCACCTGGAATGTCTGACTTGAATTCCATATCCAGGATATTCTGCTGCGTGTTACTCTGGGCTATTGGTAAAAAGATGTCCAATGCTTCAGGTGTAGGGTGAACCTGAACAGAATAGGTAAATGCAAACTGACGATGTTCATCAGCCTGTTGACCCGATTCTGTTTCAAGAACTATTTGATCTTTTACGGGAAATCCGCATGAGACAAATGATCCAATTATGAGTAATAGCGCCAGGGTAATGAGTTTAGACAAGAAATATTTCATTTAGCTTTGTTCTTTTTAGTCAATTTCAACAGGGTTATCATTGATGAATGTATAACGTGCTTTCTTTTCCCATCCATCAGCTGTCTTAACCGGATTTTTATGGATTTTCTCTTCTGTAATCTTCAGTTTGCCATCCATGGGGCTTAGCCAGAAATCAAGGTCATATAATTTCCCAGACTGCCCGATAACTTCAAAGTCAGTACAGGCAAAATAGCCCTTTCCTTCAATCTTGCGAACGGGGTCATGAATTTTGACAAACTTAAGCTTCAGGTCTTCTCCTGTTTTCTCATCTTTTATCGTGAAAACGCCGTTTTCTTCACGCATTGTGATATGTGCATTCATAGCAGCTTTGATTTCTGCAGCAGTAAAAGACTGTGCAGCCTGACCACCATGCTCTTGACCTTCATGTTCTTTGCCGCCATGCTCCTGTCCACCGTGTTCTTGACCGCCATGCTCCTTGCCACCATGCTCTTGACCATCGTGTTCTTGTCCACCCTTTGCGGCATGTTTGTGCTCTGGGTTTTCGCAAGTTGTTGTATTACAAGATTCTGCTGTAGCACTGGGTTGATCATGTTTCGAACTACATGACCAAACAAGCAGGCTACTCACAATCATTATATATGCTAGTTTCTTCATTGGGTACTCCTTTAGTTAGTTTTTCATTATCTTGTTAAAGCTAATGATAGGCAATAATAGTCACCGTCTTACTCTACACAATACAAAACCGTCTGGAATTATTTACTGCCAGAAGGTTCGCAAAGAAACTTGTTAAATTTAACCTTTTTCTTCCACCGTAGATGTCTCTCCAGGCTCTACCTTACAAGCATCGGTACACGGTCCTTCGTGGTCATGTACTTTTTTTCCATCTTCCATAGGTACAACCTTACATTCATCAGTACAGGGACCTTCATGCTTATGAGCCGCTTTGCCCAACTCCATGTGATTGGTCTTGCATTCGTCAGTACACGGTCCTTCGTGATTGCATGTCATGATAGCACCTTCTTTGTGCATCGTTTTGCACTCATCAGTACAAGGTCCTTCATGATCACAGGCAACTTTTCCTGCTCTCGCATCGGCAGAACATCCTGCTTTGTCAGATTTTACACATGAAGCTGATTTACACGCACAGCCAACAAGTCCCAAACTGAGCACTAACACAGAAATCCATAAATATTTCACTAAATTCTCCATCTCTTGATATTATTAAATATTAACGTATTCAATCCATAACAATATGAGTTAATGAGTGAGGAATTCAATATGAAAACTGTGCTGTAAGTGTCGGATACCTTACAGTATCAGACATTAATGTTTAAAATGTCTGGTTCCGGTAAAGACCATTGCCATACCAAACTTATTGCAGACATCTATGGAATCTTGGTCCCTAACTGATCCCCCAGGTTGAATAATCGCTGACACACCTGCGGTATGTGCCTTTTCAACGGAATCAGAGAAAGGAAAAAAGGCATCTGATGCCAGAACTGAACCCTCTGTAGAGGTATTGCTTCGATCGAGAGCGTTATCTACCGCCCAAATACGACTGGTTTGGCCTGCCCCTACTCCCTGCGTAGCACCATCTTTTACCACAACAATGGCATTAGATTTAGCATGTTTGACAACTTTCCAAGCGAGCTTGAGATCAGCCCACTGCTGAGGAGAAGGCTTAGTATCAGTAACTACTTTTAGTTCTTCCTCAACTGATCCTTGTAGATCAGCTTCTTGGATCAACAATCCGCCATCCACCTTTTTATAGAAATACGGCTCATTGGAAACTGGAGACATAATTTCCGGAATTCGCAAAAGACGAAGATTTTTCTTTTTCTTAAGGATAGATAAAGCTTCTTCAGAATATGAAGGGGCAATAATGATCTCTAGAAATATCTTATTCATCTCTTTAGCTGTGGAGCTGTCTACTTCACCATTAAAAACAACTATCCCACCAAAAATTGAAACCGGATCGGAATTATAAGCTCGTTGATATGCCTCAAATATGCTCTTATCCGTCCCTACACCACAAGGATTAGCGTGTTTTAATGCAACTACAGTAGGTTCAGAAAATTCCCTAATCATCTCAATTGCTGCCGAGGCGTCACCAATATTATTGTATGATAACTCTTTACCGTGAAGTTGTTCAGCACCACTTAATCGTCCGTCTAAGAGTGATACTTCACGATAGAATGCTGCATTCTGATGTGGATTTTCTCCGTATCGTAAGCTCTGCTGTTTCTCATAAGTAAGCGATAATTGAGCTGGTAACTCATTATCACCCAGCTCATTAGCAAGATAGTGACTGATCAGAGTATCATATTGTGCCGTGTGGCGAAAACCTTTAAGTGCCATTTTCTTACGAAAGGCATCATTGATCTCATTTGTTTTACATTTTTCAACAAAAGTGGAATAGTCGGATGGATCTGTTAAGAGTAAAACAGAGTCAGAGTTCTTCCCTGCAGCTCGAATCAAGGTCACCCCACCGATATCGATATTCTCAATGGCATCCGCCATAGTAACGCTTGGTTTCAGGATCGTAGATTTAAACGGATATAGGTTCACGACAACCAAGTCGATCATCGGAATTCCCAATTTATCAGCCTCATCCATATGGGCTTGAATTTTTCGGTTTGCCAGGATACCACCATGAATTTTGGGTTGTAAAGTCTTAACTCTCCCACCCAAACACTCAGGAAAATCTGTGATATCACTAATACCAATCACTGGTATCTCATTGTCAGTCAATAGTTTGGCTGTTCCACCTGTCGAAATGATCTCCACACCTTCTGCATGCAGAACTTGCGCCAATTCTAAAACCCCACTTTTATCAGAAACACTGATCAATGCCCGCTTCATTTATTACTCCCTAATAATATTGGTCGTCAGTCTTCGCGAGTGACTAGAAGGAACGCGGCGATCTCCAGTCTGAGATTGCTTCGGCACTCCGTTTCTCGCAAAGACTTTATTGAAATGTACTATTTTGAACAGAATCATTTTTAATAATAACTTGTCTATCTTCTACTTTGAGCATCCCAAGAGCAAAGAGACGTACTGCTTCCGGGTATATTTTCCATTCAGCTTCTTCCATCACCCTTTGTTGAAGTGATTCAGGGGTGTCATCTGAGCTTACAGGCACTGCTTTTTGCAATATAAGTGGCCCCGCATCCACTTCAGGTGTTACAAAGTGTACACTCGCGCCAGTGATCTTGCATCCATAATCCAAGACAGCCTCGTGAACTTTAAGGCCATAATATCCAGGACCGGAGAAAGCCGGAATCAAGGCTGGATGAATATTCATCACTCGATTCTCAAAATGTGTAAAAAAGCCTGGACCAAGAATAGCCATAAATCCAGCCAACAACA
>CAZOBQ010000109.1:0-8625 GCA_964578155.1 uncultured Lentisphaeria bacterium | reverse complement strand
TAGATCTACTGACCTAGGTTATTATGATCGATCGCGCTGGGAACGAAACCGAGGGAACCCCAAGTACTAATGAATTACGCATTGATCTCACCGCTCCTTCAGCATTTGCGGTAACCTCCTTTACAACAGTGGGCGGTACTGTGGTTCCAGGTTTCTGGAATTCTACGAATACCGGTGTGGAGTTCGTTGTTCCCATAGAAGCAGATCAGACCCTGTTAAGCGGTCAGATACAAGCCTATGCCGTAGATTATTTAGATGATACGCTCGCTATCGGTCTGCCAGTAGATGTCAATTCACTGGATCCGACACCTCTTACTCTTGATGAGCTTGAGATCGAGTCAGTGACTGAAATGGGTGATGGCTTAGCCGTCCCATATTTTCTTGAGTTGTCCGACCGTCACGGAAACAGCACGCGATCTACCTTTATCGATACACTTTTTGTGCTGGATACATTAGGTCCTGGTGTTGGAGCTATTCTGACTAGCACCATTGATAACGGCCCCTATTTCAATGCTGTAGATTCCGTCTTTGCTACCTGGTCAGATTTTACTGATCCCCATAGTGGCGTTGATACAATCGAATATTCAGTTGGTACACTCGTTGGACAGGATAATGTTGTTGCCTGGACAGGGACAGACACCAACGTTTTTAGCGTTCAGTTTAGCGAACTGTCAACTATTCTGCATGATGTGGACTATTTTATCAATGTTCGGGCTATTGACGATGCTGGAAATATCTCTGATACCTTATCCACGCCAATTGTAACAGCGGATTTGGAAAACCCATGGTCTGCTGCCTTTATCGATCCGTTCTACTTTGATTTTGAATGGAATGACGTGAACTCCTTTAACGGTGAAGCCTTGGATGATCTATCTGGTCCTGATTCATTATACCTGACTCTCCAGCGGGCTTCGGATTCCTTTTGGTGGGATAATACCTCTTGGTCTGCTACCTCTGACACATTTAAATATAAAATCACCGATGGAACCTGGAATTTTGGGATTGTGAAAGATTCTCTGGATAACAGGGAAGACTATACCATTTTCATTGAGACATTGGATAGCGCTGGGAATTGGCAAGCACAGGCAGATGAATATACTTTTCAATTCGTGATTAACACTGCACCTGAGTTTGCCGTGATCTCGGATACGCTCTATGTCGATGAAGACGATTTGTGGGATTATGAGATCATTGCCACAGATGTGGATCTAGGAACCATTAGTGGTGATACATTATCCTACTCAATATTCAGTGTGGTTTCTGAGGGCGCAAGTGTCTCAGCCTCTGACTCCATGGAGGTCGATCCGCTTACGGCAATATTTGACTGGACTCCAATGGAAACCAGGGAATTCAATGATGTTGGGGTTCATAACATCACTGCCAAAGTAGCGGATTATTATGGTGGCGAAGATGACACTACATTTGTACTTGTCGTCAGACCGGTGAATGATCCACCAGATTCCGTTAGCTTATTATTACCGGTAGATTCTACTCAGTTGGTACCTGCTGATGGTTTACTCCTAACCTTTGAGTGGAACAGTGCCTTTGATATTGAAGGCGATTCATTGACCTACCGTATCTATCTGGAAGGTACCGATTACGATACCAGTATTGCAGTAAATGATACCACCATCACCCTGGATGTGGCAGCATTGAGCCTACCACTGAATCCTGTTAACTGGTATGTCAGGGCATTGGACTCTACGGAAATATCTGCGGTGGGAGAAACCTTTCAATTTACCACATCTGCGCCACAGCTTGTCCTGTTGGCAGATACAGTTAGCAATGCTATGGTACGCTATACTGCAAAAGATACGGTATTTTCAGTAAAAAATCTTGGATTGGCCAATCTAAACTGGTCAGTGGGCCGAACGCCGAATTGGATCACACTTGCTGAACCATCTGGATCTGTTGCCTACTTGGATACATCAGATATAGTCTTCAATATAGATCTTGGGCAAATAACGGTAGGTGGATATGCAGACAGTATTGAAATATTCACCAATGATCCTTTGCATGATACGGTCACTGTCTATGTAACTTTAGACATCTATGACCTGCCAACTCCTGTAGTGGCGTTTTACAAGAATCCAGCCTATCCAAGTGCCTACGAATTGATGATCGTCGATAGCCTGGGTATGGTAGATATACTAACTGTTAGTTTTGAAGGTGAGGAACTGACAATCGTGGAGGTGGATACCTTCAGTTATCTGGTAAGTGTCGATCTTGAAACAGTTGGAGATAAGAGTTTCGAGATTAATGCATCAAACTGGACAGGTGACACGACCATTACGGCAGAAGTCACCGTTAGCCTAGCCAAGGGTGGAGCTTCCTGGCTGGCACGTAGTCCAGATAAGCAGTTTGAGATTCATGGTTCATCAAATAGTAGCGTTAACAATTCGCATGTTGTCATATTAGATAGTTTGCTTAGCGAAAAAGCTGATGCTCGCTACAAAGTTTTGACTGATGGAATGAGTCTAGCTGAACCTGTGCTGGTCAGTTTACCGGCAGAGGAAATTGACCGAGCGATATATATTCAGAATACGGAAGGTAAGTATGAAGAATTGGCCACCATGAAAGATGGCGAGCGTGTATTTGCCTGGGCTGATCGACTAGGAGCATTCAAAACCGGTCCTAAGTCTATCATTGTTCCGGAACAGAGCCGATTGACTCAAAATTATCCGAATCCGTTTAACCCAACAACCACTATTGATTATGATATTGGGTTTTTGGATGGATTATATCAAGATGTTGAATTCAATATCTATAATATTCGAGGCCAAATAGTGAAGACTTTGGTTGATCAGCAAGTACAACCAGGTCAGTACTCAGTTGTATGGAATGGTCTGGATGAAATGGGCAAACAGGTTAGTAGTGGAATCTATTTTGCGAGATTGATGACAGGTAAGGGATATGCTAATACAGTTAAAATGCTGGTTCTCAGGTAGGAGGTGATGAGATGAACAAAAACACATTAATTATCGTACTTATCGCGCTCTTTACAATATTTAGTTGTCGGGAAAAAATTGACCCTCAGGCTGATGATTTTGTAGAATACGGCTGGACGCTGTATGGGGAGCGAAGTTTTCGTCACGCTTTCGAAGTATTTCAAGAGGGTTTGAATGAAGACTCACTCTATATCGATGGTTACAATGGTGCCGGCTGGTGCTATGTTGAATTTAATAGTCCCGATACGGCTATCTCATTTTTTAGCGATGGCTTGGATTATATAGCAGTGGACAGCAGTCAGATTCGCTTTGAAATGCTAGCCGGTTTATCGCTGAGCTATCACGCCGCCGGCGACTATCCAAATGCGATTCTCAAGGGAACTGAACTATATTCGCTTGAACCGACATTTGGGTTTACTCACGACTGGCGAATAGATTATGTTGATATTGTGTTATTGCTGGCTATGTCACACTACGCACAGGGTGAATTTGCTCAATCCCTGACATGGGTGCAGATCCTGGATGATACATTTGTAGTAGATGTGAGCACCAATGAAGGGCGAGCCGATCTGGTGAAAATGATCGAAACAATACAGAATCAATAGAGAATCAACAGAGATGTGTGCCTCAATAAATATAGGGTGTCTAAAATGAGAAGAGCATTAACGAGCACAATGATGGTTATCATAGCATCATCACTAGTATGGAACTGTTCAACTCCACCGCCTAGTACGGAGATTGACAAACAATTGAAGGCGCTTTTTGATAAGAATGAGCGCTTTCAGCAGGTTGCCACAAAAAAGATCAGTACCTTGGAGAAGAGTGTTGCTACTCTGAAGAAGAATCAATCCAAACTTGGTAAACAAATTCCGGTCATTGTTAAGCAGATTAAAATTCTTAAAAGAGCTGTCAACGCAAGTGGTAAGGGTGTTTCGCCAGAGATGGAAGCTCAACTGGACTCACTCCTCAGCAACCTGGCAGCGATGGAACATGAATTAGCACAGATCAAGGAGTTGGGACCGTCCATGGCTTTTGAAGGTGTTGCTCCAGAGGAAAAATCTCCACCAATTCTCATCAAAGGATCCGATCAAGAACGAATCTACCGCCAGTATGGTGAACCCATTGAGCGTTATCTTGTAGATGACAATAATCAGGTTTGGCTATATGACAATGGCGTTGTCGTTTTTGACATGAATGGTCGTATTGTTTCAATAGAATTTAAGTAATACTCTACATACATCAGTTTCAAAGTCCCGGTCCCTGAGCTTGTCGAAGGGGCGGGGCTTTTTTTATCTGCAGGAAACCCTGCAAGGTCATTATTCTTGTCCTGGGACAGTCTTCGCGAGGATCCCTTCGACAGAGTCTATACTGAGCGAAGTCGAAGTGCTCAGGGTAAACTCCGGGACGCGGCGATCTCAAGCCCGAGTAATTAGGTAGAATCAGAGATTGCCACGTCGTTAACACTCCTCGCAAAGACTAAATCATATATCCGCATCACATATAGCGCGTATCCCGAAGTTTATTTACAATAAATACATCATTTACTTGACGTACACCTTTTGTACACCTATATTAAAGCGAATAAAAAAAACATGGAATGAAAGGGTAGAGGAATGTATCAGAGCCGTGGAAAATATGATCGAGGAGAACAGTTGATTCAATATGCTATAGAGATCTTTGATCTTATTGAAATAGTTCCTCCTGCAAGCACAGGGAAATTGACTGGTCATGGATTTCGTCAGGTTGATACCTTACCTATTACCCGACATAAAAAAGCCCAGGACCTTGTCACACGTGTCGCTGTCAACTCATAGGGATAGATAATGCTGACCAAGAAACAACGTGAGCTTTACGAGTATATCTCGCAATTCATCCAGAATCATCAAATGGCACCGACCATTGCTGAGATTCGGGAATTCTTTGGTCTAAGCTCTAATTTTTCCATCCAAAAGAAATTGAATATCCTCAGTGAGAAGGGCTACATCAGTTTTAATAAAAGTAATGCAGCTCGCAATATCCGATTAACCGGTTTAATAGGGGAAACAGCGGTTCTTAATATTCTAGGTCAGGTTACAGCTGGTATTCCCATTGAAGCTATTGAGATTCCTGAGCCAGTGGAAGTACCACACTATCTTCTAAAAGGCAGTGACAACTTCGCCTTGCGGGTCAGAGGAGACTCGATGATGGATGCAAATATCGAAGACGGTGATGTTATTATCGTAAAGCCTCAGCTCAAGGCGGAGAATGGCCAGATCGTAGTGGCGACCATCAATGGTGAAGCAACTGTGAAGAAACTAGATCTTCATCCACAGGGAGTGACCCTGCAACCCTGTAACCGTTCCGGTCAATACAAACCCATCCATATTAAAGAAGACGACGAATTTACCCTGAAAGGGGTGGTGGTCGGCTTGTTACGGCAATATCAGGCATAGTGAGGAGGAATATTATGAATACAACATACAAGAATTGTCAAAGCTGTGGAATGCCAATGAATAAAGACCCTGAGCATGGCGGGACAAACTCAGATGGTACAAAAAACTTAATGTATTGCAGCTACTGCTATGCTGATGGTGATTTCCTGCAGCCTGATATGACAGTTGATGAGATGAAAGTGTTTGTTAAGGGCAAACTGAAAGAAATGGGATTCCCTGGGTTTATTGCAGGATTTTTTACAAAAGGAATTCCAAAACTCGAACGCTGGAAAAAGTAATCACAAAGGTAAAATTGGATAATTCGAATGCGCTATTCTTCACTACATAACAACCAGAAATCCACTTTACTTCGTGGTCCCAGAGGGAGACGCAGAGAAATTCTTGGATCTGCTCCTGTAACTACCCACCGTCAAGTGTCCTCAACTCCAGTATCCGGACTTAAAACAGCTCCTGCTATACCAAAACCACTCCATTCTCATGAGATCTCTATCCCAACAAACCAATTAATGGGTCAAATCATTCAACACTCTATACCTGTGTCTCCTTCCACGTTCTGAATTCTATCTCCTGTCTTCTGAGTTTACATGAAAGACATTCTTCATATCGAGGTTCCTTCCTTCCCAGCTACAGTAGAACAGGCTGTTCATAGAAGCTATCGTGACCGGCCCGTTGCTGTGTCTTCAGGATCTGGAGGACGTGCCATTATACTTTCTGCCTCAGGTGAGGCTCGCCGGGAGGGCATTCATACCGGTATGCTTTTGCAGCAGGCTCTTAAGCTGGAACATCGACTCATCGTCGTAGACACAAACCCGGAACTATACCAGCGTGCCATGAATGCTATCACAAAGCAGGCATCCCACTATTCACCCTATGTTGAGCCACTACGTTATGGACAAGTAGCTATCGACATGACGGGAACAACCCGTTTGCTAGGACGCGTTAAGGATAGTGCCTATAAGATATACAAAGATATCCGAGAATCCTTCTACATGGCATCCTGTATTGGTATCTCTGCCAACAAACTGGTTTCCTCAGTGGCTGCTCGCTACATCCACCAATATGCGGAGCTGTTTGATGTTCTGCCTGGAAACGAACGCACCTTTTTAGAGCCATTAGACCTCAAGATGCTACCAGGGATTGGCCACACTACCGATAAGGCACTTCTGGAAGAGTTGAATCTGCAAACTATTGGCATGCTGGCTGCTGTTCCCCTTGACAAACTGATTCTGGTCGCAGGGAAAAGTGCTCTGGCCTTACACCAGAAGGCTCTGGGTATCGATAATAGCCCTGTATTGCCCCCTGAGAGGCACTTGGGTATAAAAGAGGAGTATACACTCAGTGAGGACACAAATGATGACGACTTGATCATGGGTATAGTCTATCATCTTATTGAAAAGGCCTGTATCCGTTTACGCCAAAACAATAAGAAGAGTAACAGTATTCGCATCTTTTGCCGCTATTCTGACAGTAAGATCGCCACTAGGACCATTCGTTTTCCAGAGCCAACTCACCACGAGTATCTCATGTATTACCAAACCCATAAGATCTTCGAGCGTATTTTTGAACGACGCACCCGGGTTCGTTATCTCTCCATTACCTTTGAGAGCCTCATCCAATCCGCCCATCAAACCAGTCTTTTTGCCCAGACCATTGATCCCAACGCCGCCAAACATGGCGCTCTGCACCTCGCCATGGACAAACTGAGAGGAAAACATGGGTATAGCGCGGTAAGGTTTGGTATCACACATGCTGTCGCGTTAGAGGTTAGGAATGGAAAAATTTAGAAATACATACAGAATACAATCTACCAGGTTGCGTGGATGGGACTATAGCAGTAATGTAGCATATTTCGTGACGATCTGTACAGATGGATATGATCACTATTTTGGTGATATCAAGGATGGGATCATGCGTTTGTCGGAAATTGGGGTGATTGCACATACAGAATGGTTTAAATCGCCAGAACTGCGTCCAGGTATGAATATAAAATTGGGCGCGTTTGTGGTGATGCCAAACCATATCCATGGGATTATTACAATCGGTAAAAATAAATATAACCAATACCGTGGTGATAGCAACAATCGTAGAGACGCAATGCATTGCGTCTCTACCACAACCCCATCATTGCCATCCAATAAAAATCAATTTGGACCACAACGCAAAAATCTGGCATCGATAATTCGGGGGTACAAATCCGCCGTAACCAAACATGCCCGCCAGATCGATCCTGATTTTGCCTGGCAATCACGTTACTATGATCACGTTATTCGCAATCCTGAATCTGATTACGGGATTAGACAGTATATTCAGAATAATGTACAGAATTGGTCAAGGGATCGGCTTAATCAATGATTCCCTTGGAAATTCACAGCCACTACTCCTTGCTAAGCGGGACACTGTCCCCAAAGCATTTATGTGAATTCTTGATTAAGAAGGGCTACAGGCGATTTGCTATCGCAGATACCAACAACCTATATGGCATGATCTACTTATACCAGACTGCCCTGGAATATGGTTTGGATATGATCGTTGGGGCAACCGTGCAGGATAAACACAAACGCAAAGCCGTGCTCCTGGTAAAGGACAGCACCGGATACGCTAATCTGAGTCAGCTTATTACCCAAAGACACACTGATAAGGCCTTTGATATGCTTAAATCTTTGAACGGGCACCTGGATGGTCTGGTCATGATTAGTCCCGATCGCAAGCTATTGCAAAGCTATCGATCTGAGGATGTCTATGTTTCTCTGGAGCCCGGAAGCTATGGTCTTTACCGCTGGGCAAAGGAGGAGGGTCTCACTACTGTAGCCAATATTCCTGTCTATATGGGGTCTGCCCGGGGCCATAGACTCCACCGTATTATGCGTGCCATCGATCTCAACACCAAACTGTCACGATTACCTGAAGACGAACTGATACCTTTGAGCCATTTCCTTCATAACCGGGAAGAAACCCTGGATGTGCTGCCGTTTGCTGAAGATGCGCTGGATCGTACAGATGAAGTGGCTGCCAAGTGTCAATGGCGACCCGATCTGAATAATTTTATTTTTCCTGAATCCAATGATACGCGTGACTTTCAGGAACTGAAGCACCGCGTTTATCAAGGAGCACAGGATCGCTATGGCTTGGTTACGGACCGAATTCGTGATCGGATTGAGCATGAACTGGCAACCGTCAAAGAAAAACATTTCTCCAATTATTTTCTCATCGTTCAAGATATTGTTAAACAGTCACCCATTACCTGT
>CAZOBQ010000108.1:0-8661 GCA_964578155.1 uncultured Lentisphaeria bacterium | reverse complement strand
TCTCTTTAACAGAGTTGATGAAATTACGAACTACTTTATAATTGACATCAGCTTCAAGAAGGGCTCTACGCACCTCACGCATGGCATCTGAAATATTGGATTCAGATAGCTTACCATGGCCGCGAAGCTTCTTAAAAACACTTTCCAGATTTTGTGAGAGCTGCTCGAGCATTACTCCTCTTTCCTCATTCGTCAATTACCACTTATTATGACTATGATTTTACTTATATATCACTACATCGTCATAAAGCGGCGCAAGATAGACGAGTAACTATGGGTGAGCAATGAGTTTATATAAGCTAAAAAGTCATCCATCCTGATGTGTTTTGAGTGATATTGGTTTAGCCTTCAAACCTGCTTTTCACAACTATTCTGTAATTAACAGTTTTCTGATGGCATATATTTTGTAATTGTAATTAATTGCTTTAATGAACACCTTGACAAATGCTATATGAAAATGTACATAAACCGTTTGAAAATGGGTTTGTATTCCACGGTCTTCTATGAAAGATTGGTGTGAATAGAGTTGACCAAAAACCAATACGGAGACACATTCTAATGGGAGTGTTTAATCTAAAGAAGGGCTACAATATTCTGCTTGAGGGTGCCGCTGAGCAGCGTGTTGAGGAGGTCCAAAAAACCACAATGGTGGCCGTCCAACCGATCGACTTTCCAGGCTTGCGCCCCAGTATGCAAGTTGAGGCTGGAGATTCTATCAAGCGTGGCTCAATTATCTTTGTTGATAAACAGAGGCCAAGCATTGTTTTTCGATCACCTGCCGCAGGTAAAGTACGAGAGATCATTCGTGGAGAACGACGAGTGATTCAGCGGGCTATTATTGATGTCACTGCTGACTCGAATGAAAATTTTGAAAGTTATAGCAAGCCTCAAATTGCAGACTTCTCTGGAGATAAAGCTAGAGAGATCCTGCTGGACAGTGGTTTATGGCCAACTTTGCGACAACGTCCTTTTAATAAAATTGCTGATCCGTCCCGTACACCAAAATCAATCTTCATCTCTGCAGTTGATTCTGCTCCCTTGCAGGCGCAGACGGATATTTTGATAAAGGATAGAGAACAGGATTTCCAACTTGGGGTCGATCTACTGGCGAAACTCACTGATGGAAAGATCCACCTATCGGTTTCATCTGATACTAAAGCATTCTTTTCCAAGATCGAAGGCGTTGAACTTCATCAGTTTAATGGCCCACACCCTGCAGGAAATGTTGGGGTACAGATCCATCATATTGATCGAATTCTTGCTGGCGATACTGTTTGGCATATCTCTCCAAGACATGTTGCCCAGATCGGTAGTTTCCTGAGAAAAGGTGAATATCCCGGCGCTAAAACTTATGCCCTTACAGGCTCCGAACTAGATAAGAGGCATTATGTCACAGGTATTGAAGGAGCATTGGTCATTGATCTAACCAATACTTCTATCAAATATCAGGAACAGCGCGTGATCTCAGGAAATGTTTTAACTGGAACACAAACGACAGGAAACGGCTATATCGGGTTTTACGATGATATGCTGACCGTAATCCCTGAACTTAAAGGACGTCGCCTATTTGGTTGGATGCAATTAGGCTTAAATGCCAATAGTTTTTGGAGACTCTTCCTCTCAAAACTGATTCCAGGGAAAAAATTTGCACCTACCACCGATATGAATGGTGAAGAGCGTGCCTTTGTTTCTACAGGAGAATATGAAAAAGTAGTCCCAATGGATGTCTTACCGGTTCATCTCTGTAAAGCGATCCTGGTTGAGGACATTGAACTTATGGAACAGCTGGGTATCTATGAAGTTGCCCCGGAGGATTTTGCATTGTGTAGTTATATCTGTCCCTCGAAGATCGAATTTGGCGATATCATCGAGAAGGGCATTCTAGCCATGGAAAAGGAGGGCTAAGCGAATGGAATCTCTCGTACGCTTTCTGAATAACCTGGACACTAAGATCAAGGAAGGTCCTTTCAAGATCTTTCATCCCATGTATGGTGCCATTAATACCATGCTGTTTACGCCAGGTCATGCCACCAGTACCGGTCCTCATATCCGAGATTCAATCGACATGAAACGATTTATGGGTATTGTGATCTTTGCCTTAATTCCAAGCATTCTGGTAGGCTCTTACAATGTGGGTCATATGGCTGGTGTTGAAGGTCTCTTCGCAGCATTCATGTTTGGCTTCCTGAAACTCCTACCCATTATTGTAGTAACCTATGCTGTCGGTTTAGGCTGGGAAATGATCTTTGGCCATCTTAATGGTCATGATATCCACGAAGGATTTTTAGTAACCGGTATTTTATTACCTTTAACCCTCCCTCCTACTATTCCCTTATGGCAGGTAGCAGTTGCTGTTTCATTTGGCACTGTGATCGGAAAAGAAGTCTTTGGTGGAACAGGTATGAACCTGCTAAACCCTGCCTTAACCGCACGGGCTTTTCTTTTCTTTGCCTATCCTGGGGATATCTCAGGTGATAGTGTTTGGGTTGCTCTAGACGGTTTTACCGGTGCAACACCATTAGCCGCTGCTGCAGCTTCAACCGGTTCTGCTGTTGAAGCGCTAAATTCAGCCGGGTTTACCTTAGATAAAATGTTTTTTGGCTTTGTACCGGGTAGTATTGGAGAAACCTCTACGCTCGCCATTTTATTTGGTGCAGCTGTCTTGCTCATCACAGGTATCGGCAGTTGGCGAATTATGTTAGCCACGCTTCTGGGGGCATATGGTATGGGTCTTGTGGTACAGTTCTTTGGGGCTGATGTGGCTGGTGGTATGCGTACTTTACCACCACACTATCATCTGATTATGGGTGGCTTCATGTTTGGTACAGTATTTATGGCAACTGATCCTGTATCAGCTGCAGGTACAGATGCTGGGAAGTGGGTATATGGGATTCTCATTGGTGTTATGGTTATTTTGATTAGAACATTCAATCCTGCTTACCCTGAAGGAATGATGCTCGCCATTTTATTTGGCAATGTATTTTCACCTCTCATTGATCATTTTGTGGTCAAAGCAAATATAAAAAGGAGGCTAAGTCATGGCAAGTAAGCCTCGTATAACCAAAGCATACACTCTTGGGTTTGCAGCTGCAATAACCATGGTCTGTAGTGTACTATTAGCCTCTGCCGCCACGCTATTGAAGGAACGGCAGGATCAAAATATCCAAATGGATATCAAATGTAATATCCTCAGTGTTCTAGATCTTGTGGAAAACAAAGATGTTGAAGCTGAAAAGGTCTTCTCTCTGTTTGATAACAATGTTAAGTCATTTGTTGTCGATCTTGAAGGGAATCCTGTTACGGGTCATAATGCTGAAGATATTGATCCTAAATCAGAACCAAATCTTTTACCTGTCTTCGTTCGTCAAGAAGGTGGAAACCCAATTGCCTATTGTGTTCCTACACAGGGTAAGGCACTCTGGTCCACAGTCAAAGGCTACATTGCCCTTGAAAAAGATCTCAATACTATTAAAGGTATAACCTTCTATAGTCATGGTGAAACCCCCGGCTTGGGTGGTGAGATCGATAAGGACTGGTTCACTGAAGCTTTCAAGGGGAAAACAATCCTCAATGATGAAGGTGATGTTGTTTCCATTATGATCGTTAAGGGTAAAATGCGTGATGGTGAATCCAATCCGGAGCATAAAGTAGATGGCATTAGTGGTGCAACATTAACTACCAAAGGATTGAACACCTTTATCAAAGCAACGCTTGAAAAATATGAACCCTACTTCAAGACCGTTAGGGGAGAATCCTCATGAGTATGTTAAGTAAAAAGAATATGGTCTTTTTAAAAGACCCACTCATGGACAATAACCCTATTTCCACTCAGGTTTTGGGGATTTGTTCAGCTCTGGCCGTGACGGTACAATTGCAAACTGCTATTGTCATGTCTTTGGCCGTCATCTCTGTTTTATCACTGTCAAATGTACTGATCTCACTCATCAGGAACAAAGTACCTTCAAACATCAGGATTATCGTTGAGCTGGCTATCATTGCCACATTGGTTATTCTAGTGGATCAGGTTTTGAAAGCATATCTCTACGATATCAGCAAACAATTGAGTGTTTTTGTGGGTTTGATCATTACGAACTGTATTGTTTTGGGAAGGGCGGAAGCTTTTGCGCTGCAAAACAAACCTTGGCCGAGCTTCCTTGATGGAGTTGGCAATGGTCTTGGGTATAGTATGATATTGATTGCTGTTGCCTTTGGTCGAGAGCTATTAGGCTCAGGATCTCTTTTTGGCTTCCAGGTAATTCCAGATGCCGCTTATGCGGCTGGATATCAAAACATGGGCCTGATGGTATTAGCCCCTGGAGCGTTTATTCTCCTAGGTCTAATTATCTGGGTTCAACGTACCATAACTGGTACGGTTTCGGATTAGGAGGCTGATGATGGAAAATTTAATTAGTCTGTTTGTCGAGTCCATATTTGTTAACAATATCCTCCTGGCCTATTTCCTGGGGATGTGCTCATTCCTAGCTGTTTCTAAACGTGTTGATACAGCTATCGGTCTGGGTGCTGCAGTCATTTTTGTACTTGTGATAACGGTTCCTGTGAACTGGGTCATTTATCACTATCTCCTGGCTCCCGGTGCACTCACCTGGGCAGGCTTGCCAGATGTTGATCTCAGTTTTCTGGGTTTTATATCCTATATCGCTGTGATCGCTGCTTTGGTCCAATTGGTTGAGATGATCATTGATCGATATAGCCCCGCGTTATACAGCGCGTTGGGAATATTCTTACCTCTCATTGCAGTGAACTGCGCCATACTTGGAGCATCACTCTTTATGGTAGAAAGAGAATACAATTTTGCTGAATCAGCCGTATTCGGGTTAGGATCCGGTGTTGGTTTTGCTCTGGCTATTGCAGCTATGGCAGCTATCCGCGAGAAGCTACGCTACTCTCATATTCCTGAGGGTCTGCGTGGTTTAGGAATTACCATGTTAATTACCGGGCTCATGGCTATGGCTTTCATGAGTTTTTCCGGAATAAGTCTGTAAGGAGGACAGTATGAGCATGTTAGGCTTGATTCTTCTCAGTACTGCGGTCTTTACAGGGACAATCCTGATTTTGGTCGTCATTCTGAACTATGCAACATCCAAACTGGTAAGTACCGGTGATGTAAAAATTCTGATTAATGGTGATGAAGATAAATCGATCAACACTCCAGCTGGATCCACTTTACTGCAAACATTGGCAGCTGAGAAAATCTTTCTACCTTCAGCCTGTGGTGGCGGCGGTACTTGTGGTATGTGCACCTGTGTGGTTGAACAAGGTGGTGGCGAAGTCCTTCCCACGGAAAAACCACATTTAACCCGGGCAGAGATAAAAGATAATGTACGTCTCACCTGTCAGGTAAAAGTTAAATCTGATATGGAGATCAAGATTCCAGATGAGGTCTTCAATATTCAGAAATGGGAATGTGAAGTAGTCTCGAATAACAACGTTGCCACATTTATCAAGGAGTTTGTAGTCCGACTTCCAGAAGGCGAGACATTAGATTTTCGAGCTGGTGGATATATTCAGATCGATATTCCACCCCATAAGTTGGACTATTCAGAATTTGATATTGAAGATGAATATCGTGGTGACTGGGATAAATTTAACATGTGGCGCTATCACTCAGAGATGGATGAATCCATCTTCCGTGCCTACTCCATGGCAAACCATCCTGCTGAGGGAAATATCGTTATGCTCAATGTCCGTATCGCCAGCCCTCCTCCTGGATTGGACGTACCTCCAGGGTTAGCATCATCCTATATCTTTAACCTTAAACCTGGTGACAAGGTGACGGTAAGTGGGCCTTATGGTGAATTTTTCGCCAAAGAGACTGAAAGAGAGATGCTCTATGTGGGTGGTGGTGCAGGAATGGCTCCCATGCGTAGTCATATCTTCGATCTATTAAAAACACAAGGTACCAAACGTCGAATTTCATTTTGGTATGGTGCTCGATCCAAACGTGAGATGTTCTATGATGATGAATTTAAGGCTCTTGAAGCTGAGTTTCCTAACTTCAGTTATCACGTAGCTCTATCTGATCCAGCCGAGGAAGATAACTGGGATGGACCTGTTGGCTTTATCCATCAAGTTGTCCAGGATACCTATCTGGCTGATCATGAAGCTCCTGAAGATATAGAATACTATATGTGTGGACCACCCATGATGATTGATGCTGTAGACAATATGCTATATAATCTTGGCGTTGAACCAGAGATGATCGATTACGATAAATTTTAGCATTGTTTAGTTTTTAGCGATTTCAAAAAAGGTCGGGTATATGCCGGCCTTTTTTATTAACTTTACAGCAACTGGGAAGGGGGCACCTCATGACCAATAACTACAAAACAAATATCATTTTCACACGATTATTATGGACTGGTGTAATCCTCTCACTCTTTGTGAGTTGTGAAAAAAAATCACATGAAATGAGTGAATTTGTTTTCAATGGATCAACCATGGGCACGACCTACCACATTTCAATCGTTGGTGATGCTATTGATGCTTCACAGCGTGTTAATATTGCAACCATGGTAGATAGTGTCTTATATCATTACAATTCCGTTCTATCCACGTATGAGAGCCAAAGTGAGATTTCACGCTTTAATAGAGCTACGACAACGGACCCCATTGTCGTTTCAGGGAAATTGCTAAATGTAGTCCATGCCGGACAGACATTCTGCGAGGCGTCTAAGGGAGCATTTGATATCACAGTGGCACCCATAGTAAATTTTTTCGGCTTTGGGTTTGAACCTGGTGAAGATCGATTCCCTACAGTTGAGGAAATTGATTCATGGCTACAACTTACAGGATGTGATAAGCTTGAGCTGGCTGATAATACTATTTCCAAAACTGATCCGCGGGTTAGTATCGATCTTAGTGCTATTGCTAAGGGTGATGCCTCTGATCACGTTGCAGACTTTCTTAATGCCTTGGGTTATGAGAACCTTTTTGTTGAAATTGGCGGTGAGGTCAAGACACTGGGTATGAATAAACATGATCAACCCTGGAAAATCGGTATAGACCGTCCTACTTTTGATGGCGAACCCGGTGCCAATCTCCAACACATCATTCAGCTAAGTGATATGGCCGTAGCCTCAAGTGGTGACTATAGAAACTACCGTGAGATTGAAGGGAAACGGATATCACACACTGTTGATCCGAGAACGGGCTCACCTATCGATCATACTCTGGCTTCAGTTTCTGTTATCACAAACACCTGCATGATAGCAGATGCCCTAGCCACCTCAGTTATGGTCATGGGTCCGGAAGAAGGTTTAAGCTGGTTAGAGAACTATCCTGACGCAGAAGGGTTATTAATAATCCGTGAATCGAATGGCTTGTTTAAAGAATTAATGACCACTGGTTTTAAGCAATATTTAGCTGATTAACTTTACAACTGGTGTTGATTTACCCAAGCAGATACAAACTGCTGTATGTCGTTTCTATTCTCCATTGGTATGGAAAATTGATTGAGATACGGACCGATAGCGCGGTCGAGTAACTGCAATTCCATTTCCACAGGATCATACCCGAGTTCATCTGATTTGAATTCTGTTTGAGCAATTTTTTCAATAATTGATAAAAGGTAGCGCGCAATTCGTTCCATCTTTGCATAGCTCAAAGTATCAGGGGTGTCTGTTTCCTGATGGTAATGTTCCCATCGACCACAGGTGAAGAATAGATAAGGTTGATTATTTTCTCGTAAAATATGATGATCGCTTAAGTCACCCACATAGCGATTTAGGGTCGCGATGGACCTTAGGCCATCTGGTAAATTAGCATCAAGTAAAATTTTACTGAATGATTTATGGCTCTCTGCTCCAAAAATAAACAATAAGTCTTCCATACCTGGCACAGGAACATCATGTCCAACAAGATCAAGTACGAGCCCGGCATGAATATCTCCCACACGCTGATCCATATAAAAGTTTGTCGAGCCCATATGTTCAGTAAGAAAGCGAGGTGGTTCCTCGGCATCTGGAAATAAGAATAAAAGATCTCTCTTTCGCTCAGTTTGTTTCAACAACTGGAGGAGTGACAGCCATATTGCAATGGCAGCGGCATTGTCATCGGCCCCTGGTTGATCCCCACAAGTATCATAGTGCGCTACCAGCATCACTGGAGCCAATTCACGATTCGATCCCGGCAGGACGCCAGCAAGGTTTACATAATGAGTTGATTCAACTTGATAGGGCAGTTCAAAAGAGTCTCCAGAGTAGGGTGAAAGCCCCATCTCCAACATTCGGGCTGAAATATACTCTAAGGCTATTTCATGACCTTTCGTCCCAACTTTCCGTGAACCAGGTTCAGCCAGTTTCTCTACATCAGTTCTTAATTTACCTTGCATTCATTCCCCATTTTCTCAGCCGATCTAATTGAGCGTAAATAATTAACTCATTATGGGAGTATTTAAAATGCTTTATCATGACTGGTCCAATAATTGTCAAATTCATTCACAGGTGCAAACAGAGACCTAGATGAGAGAATATTATTGATTGGGCATATCATAATGATATGATTATATATCTAATAATGTGTCTTTTTGCTACCGATGGCATTAATAAATATCTCTCTATACTACTGTTATATATATGTTTAGGCTCTCTATAACAATATTGGCATGGCAATTGTGATATACTCCTACGAAGTTGATAATTA
>CAZOBQ010000107.1:0-8871 GCA_964578155.1 uncultured Lentisphaeria bacterium | reverse complement strand
CATTATCACTTTCAGTATCGGTGCCCTTTACTTCGTATATTTTATCCTGGGGTATTTACTCTATGCTGGGATCTATATAGGCGTTGGAACATTATTCGATTCTGAGCAGGAAGCCCAGCAAGCTATTCAGATTATTACCTTTATTGCTGTTATTCCCATGCTATTATGGACTCTGGTCATTGAGAATCCAAATTCCAACCTGGTCAATGCACTTTGCTATTTCCCACCTGTCACACCTTTCTTTATGATGATCAAAATTGCAGTGGGAGAAACCACTTTGTGGCAAGTACTGTCAACGATCTTAGTGATGATGGTCAGCGTCTATGGAAGCATAAGATTATCAGCAAAATTATTTCGAACTGCAATATTGTTGTACGGAAAACGGATCACTTTACCTGAAATCATCCGTTGGATAAAAGTATAGGTAAAAGAAATAATCTTGAGCTTGATATAGGTAGCTTGTCAATTATCTTCTGCCTGATTTGAAACACGAATTGAACGCCAAGGGAGAGAAAATGGCCGAAAATGTAATAGAGTTCACCGACGCTAATTTTGAAGATGAAGTTATTAATTCAAAGCTACCTGTCCTGGTAGACTTTTGGGCAGTATGGTGTATGCCGTGTAAAATGGTTGCTCCAGTCGTTGCTGAGATTTCAAAAGATTATGAGGGGAAACTCAAAGTTGGAAAGCTTGATGTTGATGGTAACCCTGCTGTAGCACAAAAATATGGGATTCGCAGTATCCCCAGTTTGTTGATCTTCAAAAATGGTGAAGTGGCACAAATGCTTGTTGGGGCTGTACCCAAACCACAGATTACCGCTAAGGTCGATGCCGTCATCGGATAATCTCCCAGTAAAATATGTTATTCAAAAGACCGTCCATCTGGGCGGTCTTTTTTTATCTAATCCAACCGGACATTGAGCACAGCCGAAACGTGCAAACCCAAGCTGCAATTACAGGGCTTCGAGAACACTTCGGCACACTCAGTGACCACCTCAGCCATCGGCAACAGACCGGACATTGAGCTTGTCGAAATGCCCAGTATGACACCTTAGCCTCCAGATGTTCACCGCTATCATACCATTAATTATCTACATCTTAGGGAAATTCTGAGTTTATATTGCCTGTGTTATTCGGGGTGCCTGGTGACTCAATTGTCAGAGGCTGAGATCAAACCCTTTGAACCTGATCTGGGTTATGCCAGCGTAGGGAGACCACATGAGTCGTTACACCACCTTAATCTTTTCCATTGTCCTATTAATGTCTCACACTTTAGCGAATGATATCGTGCTTAAGGCCTATATCCTTGATGCTTACAGCCAAATACCTATCGAGGGCTGCGAGATCGTCTGTGGCGCTAATGGCACTACATCAGACGCTGCTGGTGAATTCACCCTTGTTTGTGATAACCAAGCGGAAATCAGCTTTAATCATATCGGCTATGAATCTTTTAGCATCACTACATCACAGGTATCCAAGACAATCATACTGACCCCAAATGTCTTAGAGGGGAGCTCAGTTCAGGTTGTGGGCGCTTTTTCTTCCAAATCACTTATGGAAACGGAGTCAAGTATCACTGTTATAAACAAACGTGATATAGAGAATAGCAGTGAAGCCAACTTCCAAAAGCTTATTGAACTCATTCCCAACCTGAATTGGGCTGGGGGAAGTTCCAGACCTCGGTATTTTCAGATCAGAGGCATTGGCGAACGCTCCCAATATGCAGGAGATGGTCCACCCAACTTCTCAGTGGGATTTAGTATGGATGATCTGGATATCAGCGGTATTGGAATGGCAGGACAAACCTATGATGTTGGCCAGGTTGAACTGTTCCGAGGCCCGCAGTCTTCAATCTATGGTCCCAACGCACTGGCAGGTTTCATAGCTTTACATTCGAATGAACCAGATGCCCACTCCAAAAACACGTTCAATCTAAGCTTTGGGAATAGCTCTACTTTAAATCTGGGCGCCGCTTTGAATGTGTATCGAAGTCCAAGACTGGGAGTTCGAGTGGCAGTGTACCGTGGATACAACGATGGTTTTAGGTACAACCAATACTTGGATGACAATACAACGAACAAGCATCTGGACACCATGATTAGAGTAAAGGCAAATTGGAATCCTATTGCAGACTTAATGTTAAAAATGACACTCATCTCAGTTGAACTTGATAATGGATATGATGCCTGGACACCGGACAATAATGGATTCATCACATATACCAATAAACCAGGTGAGGACAGCCAAAGATTGAATGGCGCAGTGGTGCGAGCTGAAAAGTATATTTTATCCACTACAAAATTGGTTTCTATCACCAGTTATTCTCAGGCAAAAATGATTCACAGCTATGACAGTGACTGGGGCAATGATGATTTATGGGAAGGTGAACCCTATGGTGTCGAAGGTTGGAGCTATGATTATTTTGACACCATTGATCGTCAGCGAACAACAACGACTCAAGAGCTTCGTTTTCAGCATGGTTCATCCAATGGTCCCTACCAAATAATAATGGGAGCCTACTATAAAAACCTCGTAGAAGAGGATGCTGCGGAGGGATATTTGTTTGGCGGTGCTGAAACCGAGCTGGATTCTCAATTTGATCTGCTGAATAGAGCCATTTATGGGGAAATTGAATACGAACTAACAAAAGCACTCTCTCTGACAGCCAATATCCGCTTGAGTGAAAGACAAACAGGCTATTCTGATGATAAACTGACCGTCTTTGATGTGAGTGACCGCCTGACTGGCGGAAAACTTGCTCTTCTCTATCATATCAATCCTAGAAGTATGGTTTTTGCGAATATGGCTAGAGGATTTAAGGCCGGAGGTATCAATCAACATCCTCGTATCTTAGAAGTACATCGTCCATTTCGTCCAGAATATGTGAATAATGCTGAGTTCGGCTACCGTGGCGCTTCATCTGTGGGAATGATTTCTATGCTAGCCTTTTATTCAAAACGATTTGATCAGCAGGTTTCCTTATCAAGTCAGCAAGATGCATCGGACCCAAATAGCTTCACGTATTATATTGGCAATGCAGCCACAGGTAGTAGTTATGGATTTGAAATGGAATATAGATATAGATTGTTAGATGCCGTGGAGACAAGTGGGTCCCTTGGATTGCTTCAGTCCAATACGGATGCGTATTCCTTCGAAATTGCAGCTGGTGAGTTCATTACACTGGGCGATAGAGAATTTTCACATGCACCCAGATATACATATCGCCTTGGTTTAGCCTGGGATCTGAGTCAGGCAATTTCCGCTAATATTTCGTACTCTGGTAAGGATAAATTCTACTTCTCAGAAAGTCATGACCAGATGTCAGAACCCTACGGTTTGATCAATACAGGATTAACCGTTCAAGTGATGAAGGGTTTGTCACTCAGACTATGGGCAGATAATCTCTTAGACACAAAGTATGAGGTTCGGGGGTTCTATTTTGGCCTGGAACCACCCACTTATGCTGAAAAACTATATGTGGCCTATGGTGATCCATTACACTATGGTCTCTCCATGAATTATTCATTCTAGGTGTTGGGATTAAGGTGTCGGACATTGAGCATAGCCGAAATGTCAAAACTTGAGTAACAACTATCGGCTTCGGTGAACTTAGCCTCCTAATCTAACTGGACGTTGAGCACAGCCGAAATGCCCAGTGTCTGCCCAAGGGAAGTGGGCTTCGGTGAACTCAGCTTCTGAGCCCAATAGGTTCTTTTAGTTCGGTCACAGTTAAAACGTAAGCTGCTTCTGGTACAGAGTTATGAATTGAGTTATACGATTCTCTTTTCAAATCTTTTAGGAGATCAATGTTACACTATATTGATTGGTGATTGATAAATGAACAGGGAGTAGCATGCTAAAAGTTGATATGATCGTTGGGGTAAGACCGGATTTTATCCAGGCCTCAGCCTTAAATCAAACATTCTCAGAACATACAGATAAATTGAATGTAAGAATCATTCATACGGGCGAACAAAATGACCCTGAGCTGAGTCAGATCCATATTGAACAATTGAATCTACAACCAATTGCAGCCTATTTACCAGTTGAGACAGGTGATAGTACTCGTCAATTGGCTGAAATTATTGTTTCATATGACCTGCAGCTAAAGAGTGATAAACCTGACCTGGTATTGATCATGGGTAATTCTACATCTGCCTTGGCTTGTGCAATTGTAGCTGCCCGGAATGGAGTTAAGATCGCTCATATCGATGCTGGTGTAAGATATTACAACCAAGCCTTGGTGCAGGAGCAGAACGATCTCATGATCGATCAATTGGCCACTTACTTGTTTACTGCAAACCCTGAGAGCGCTATTAATTTGATACGAGAGGGTTTTGATACTGTGAGGATACTTGAGGTCGGTAATCTTAGATCTGATGCCGTCTTTATGAATCTTGGTTTTGCTGAGGACAGTAACATTCTTGACCGATATGGCCTGAATCCCGATGCCTATGTGGTGGTTTACATCCACCAGGAGCATATACTCTCAGATACTAATTATTTGATCTCGCTTTTTACCCTTTTCGAGGAGCTCTCAGAGGGAGCAAAGATCCATGTGATTCTTGATCCACAGACAAGTATGCTGTTGGAAGACACTCCCGAGATCATTCTTGATTCCACAGATAATCTGCAATTTGTGTCCTCACACAACTACCACGATATGCTTAAACTTATCAAGAATGCTACCCTGGTCATCACTGACTCACAGGGAGTACAGGAAGAAACAACCCAGCTTGGCGTACAATGCTTAACGGTAGGGAACGAAATGAATCGTCCCGTAACCTTTTCGGTGGGAACCAATACCTTGGCTGGTTTCGATATCTCAGAAATCCGCACTAATATTCTCTCGATCTTATCAGGTGAAACCAAAGAAGCTTCTCCAATTGATCTCTGGGATGGAAAAGTAGGGCAGAGGATTGCTGATTTTATTTCCAGCACTGACATTGCGTAGAAGCATCTTGCTTCCTGTTTGATACCGTATATTCAAGCGTATATTGCCGCCCATGTTAAGAACTGAAGTCCGAAATTTTTGTATCATTGCCCATATTGACCATGGGAAATCTACCCTGGCAGATCGTCTGCTGGAGGAAACCAATACCGTCACAGGTAATCAGATGATGGAACAGGTCTTGGATGACATGGATCTGGAGCGAGAACGCGGCATAACCATAAAATCCCATCCCATACAGGTCGAATATACCGCAAAAGATGGGAAAGATTATATCCTCAATCTCATTGATACTCCTGGACATGTTGATTTCAGCTATGAAGTTTCCCGTAGTCTGGAAGCCTGTGAAGGCGCCTTGCTACTGGTGGATGCAGCCCAAGGAGTTGAGGCTCAAACCGTAAGTAACGCCATGCTTGCCGTTGAAAGTGGGCTCGAGATCATTCCCATTATCAATAAGATCGATCTTCAGGCAGCTCAAATTGAGAATGTTAAATCGCAGATCGTTGATCTTTTAGGTTGTGATGAAGATGAGATTATTCAGGCCTCGGCAAAAGCTGATATCGGGATAAAGGAAATATTGGAAGCAGTCGTTGAAAGAATTCCTGCTCCACAGGGTGATTCGGATTTACCTCTGAAGGCTTTGGTCTTTGATAGTACTTACGACTCCTATCGCGGTGCTGTAGCCTATGTTCGGATCATACAGGGCCAATTAAAAGCTAAAGAGATCATGCGCTTCATGGCCAGTAAAGAGGAGTATGAGGTCGCTGAACTTGGTTATTTCAAACTCAAGAAAGTCAAAGGAGATGTCTTGAAGGCGGGAGATGTTGGTTACATCATCGCCAACATCAAGGACATTAGCGAGATCAAGGTCGGTGATACTATCACTCAGGCGAAAAATGGTGCTACAGAGGCTTTATCAGGGTATCGAGAAGTCAGGCCCATGGTCTATTCAGGTGTATATCCCATTATTTCTGATGATTATAGTAATTTGCGCAAAGCGCTGGAGAAACTGAACCTTAACGATGCCGCTCTAACCTGGGAACCGGAAACTTCCGGTGCACTGGGATTTGGATTTCGTGTTGGTTACCTCGGCTTACTTCATATGGAGATCGTTCAGGAACGTCTGGAACGAGAATTTGCCATTGATCTGATCACAACCCAGCCCAATGTGAAATTCAAAGTCAACTTGAAGGATGGCAGTGACATCATGGTTGACAAACCCAGTGATCTTCCGGAACCTGGGGATATCGATAGTATTGATGAACCCTATGTCACCGCTGAAGTGCTGACACCACCTCAATATATTGGCAATTTAATGAAGCTGATTATTGATAAGCGCGGTGTCTACAAGTCAACCCACTATCTGGATGAATCAAAGGTGCAGATCTATTTTGAGATTCCACTGTCTGAGATCATTTTTGATTTTTACGATATCCTAAAGAGTACTTCGCGAGGCTATGCTTCCTTTGATTATGAACCTATTGATTTCCGTAAAGGCGATCTGGTAAAGCTTGATATTCTGATTTCTTCTGAGCGAGTGGATGCCTTATCCCAGATTGTACATAATGAAAAAGCATTTGATCATGCACGCAAACTCTGCGCAAAACTTAAAGAGTTGATTCCCCGTCAACAATTTGACGTTGCTATCCAGGGATCCATCGGGCAAAAGATCATTGCCCGTGAAACGGTTAAAGCACTGCGCAAGAACGTGACTGCCAAATGTTATGGTGGTGATATTAGCCGGAAGAGAAAACTCCTTGAAAAACAAAAAGCCGGAAAGAAACGCATGAAACAGGTTGGTAGTGTGGAGGTCCCACAGGAAGCTTTTCTTGCCGTTTTAAAACTTAATGACTAAACAGTCTTCGCCTCTACGCCAGTATCTCAATAGCTCTCAGAGCATTCATTATAGTCTCATTCTCGTTTTGCCTGTCCTGGTGATCTATGAGTTTGGAGTTCTGATTCTCTTTCGGGACTCATTTTTCGAATTAAGAAATACCGGTGAGATCCTAATACGTAGCTTTTTTGAAAGTCTGCACTTAACTAATCCCTATATCGTTTCTGGTATTTTACTGGCTATTTTCGTTTTGGTCATGGTTCGAGGATACAAGCTCGAGAAAGCACCCGGTGTTCACGCCAATTATATAATATACATGCTTATTGAGAGTATGTTTTGGGGGGTCATCCTTTTCATTGGTATGTATTTCTTTATGCGCATTCCATTACAAATACTTAACCTTGAAGATAAAATAGCGAATATAAATTTAGCAATTGGTGCAGGAATATTTGAGGAATTGATCTTTAGAATGATCTTGATCTCAGCCATAAGTATTGTGCTGAGCCATGGTTTAACTTTCTCGGCAAATGTCTCAAACGCTACGGCCATTCTTTTTGCGGCTATCATTTTCGCAGCTTTTCACCTCTTTATGGAGCCGTATTCACTCCCTGTTTTTGCCCAAAGAGTAGCAGGTGGGGTTTACCTTGGAATCCTTTACTCATTCAGGGGATATGGCATTAGTGTTTATTCCCATATTATTTTCAATTTTCTCATTTTAGCTGACACCTGGTAAACTAAATTCCAATCTCATTTAGCAGCGGGAACGAATATCAGGTAAAGTACGTTTGCACTTGGTAGTTGTTAATATTTAGGAATGAATCTGGAATTGAATATTTGAGCGTTTTAGCCCACATAAGAAATATAGGTCAAGGTGTCCTCCTTTTACTCATGAGCCTCCTCGTGACCACTCAGGTGGTGTGGGGACAGGATGTTGCCGACTCATTGGAATTCATTGTCAAAGGTGATACACTCCGCTTTAAAAAAGTTTACACTCTGGAATTTCCAGAATACACGCCCCTCAGCGATACACTAAAATCAGATTCTGAATCATTGGGAGCCCGTACCAAACAAACTGACTCTGATATAGCAGCCACCGGAAGTATCAGTCGTGGGATACAGGTTTCCAGTAATGCATCTGTCTCGCTGCAATCCAGCCTCTATTTAAAGATTAAAGGATCCTTGGGTGATCAATATACTGTTTCAGGCGTCCTCACAGAGAAAACCTCGCCCTTGCAGCCCATTGGCAATACAAGACGCTTAAATGATTTTGACCGGGTTTTGGTTACCGTTGATGGTCCTGCACTCACAGCATCTATCGGTGATATTGACTTACGGAGGAAACAGGGGAGATTTGGCAAATTAGATCGATCTATTGAGGGCATTGACTTCCAAGCACGATCCGGACTGGCTCAAGTGAATACGACTGTTGGCTTTAGTTATGGTCAATACTATTTGCAGCAGATACAGGGGAAAGACGGAAAACAGGGACCTTATCGTTTGAGCGGCAAAAGTGGAGAGAAGTTTATTATTGTTATCGCTGGTTCAGAAAAGGTGAAGATTGATGACCAATTGCTTCAACGGGGTGAGCATGATGATTACATCATAGATTACAATGCTGCTGAGATCACTTTTACCCAGAAACGAATTCTTTCCAGTAATTCACGAATCAGCGTTGAATTCGAATATGTACCAGACATCTATCTAGCATCCTATTCATTTGGTAAGCAATTGATCAGTAGTGGATTCTCGCTGGGTAATGAAAAAACCTCACCTTTTTACCTCTCTGCATCCTGGCAGGAGTTAAAGGATGATCAATCCAATCCGCTGGGTAATATTGATGCTGATCTATTATCTGATACATTCGGTTCTCTTTCTGATACCACGGCTACCACATGGATCAGCGGGGTAGTAGCAGATTCCATAACAGGAAGTTATGTCCTCGATAGTGATGGTGTTCTGGTATATGCGGGAGAAGGTCTCGGTGACTATGGCGCCAGTTTCAGTTTTGTAGGTCTATCTCAAGGAAAATATCGCAAAGTCCTGGATCTTACTCTGGACTATTTTGTTTTTGATACCTTGCAGGGTG
>CAZOBQ010000106.1:0-9038 GCA_964578155.1 uncultured Lentisphaeria bacterium | reverse complement strand
TCAAACGAGGTGGTCCTAATAATTCGAAGGCCACACTATCTTTCCCCGTTTCTTCTTGAAGTACTTCCATCTGTTCTAGGGCATCTTTGCGAATAAGACCAGCCCTGTAGGATGGCAATAAAACTGAGCTATCAAGGCTTGAAATAATATCATTCCCAGTGTTACCGCCCTTAATTTCTATTAAGGTCAGATCAGCGATTTCTTCTGGTGTAACGAATTCCATCTGCCCTTCCCCAGTCAAAACGGAGAATTCACCAGCTGAGAAATATCCATTCTCACCTGCATCAATGTAGACAGACTCCAGGAAATCATCGCCCATTCGGTCCCAGGTCGATTCTGGATTCTTCACCAATTCATCACCCAGGCCAGTTGCAGCACTTGGTAATGCGTCATACAAAGGAATGTGACTTCCCTTTCTGACGACTTTACCATAACCAATTTTCTTCCAGGCTATGGCTGCTGTAGGCTTGATCTCTTTTACGATTGGTGCATGAGGCGTTCTACCCAAAAGCCAGAGTAACATAGTGTGGGCACCGGCTAATGAAGATTTACTCATTAGCATTTTTGAAGGTTTATCCTCTGAGTGAGTGTATGGAATATTAAATCCCATTCCACCTGTACCACTTGTCCCCACCTTCAGATAAAGTTGCGTGTCAGCCTGATGCATACTCTCAATGAGTATTTGAATATGACGAATAAGTTGTGGGATATAGAGCGTCGACATCATTCTCTCAACCGTATCAATGAGTTTACCTTGATCATTCTTACCTTCTCGAATGTCCTCGATCTCAGCTCTAAGTTCAGCAACTATTTGATAGACATTCTGATAGGCAAATGCAGTAGCAGTGTTAATACAATCAATAAGAATTTGAGGTTTATGTGCATCCATAACCTGAAATAATTTGGAGTTCTGAATGATATCTGGTCCCAGGTCATCATAAATATCATGAATCATTAGACCTACTTGTTCAGGTTTTGTGTAGATATCTGCTTTTGACATAGCAGACAATTCATCTCGAACAAAAAGGTCGCCATGTACAGATATGATCTTTGTCCCTTGATTCAGAGGGTGATTGTTAAGAATATCCTGAATTTCCTTAGCTTCATTTTTGCGTAAAGAAGTCACTATCATTTCGGAGGGTTGTTCTTCGAGTAGCTGTTTAGCTATGGCTTGGCCAACCAGTCCCCAGCCCCCAAATATCATGATCCGCTTACCCTTGATATCCATCTGCCAACTCCTTCAATTTCTTAATCTCATCCGTAGATAATTCACGATATTTCCCTACGGCGAGACCCTCTATCGTTAAAAACGCAAACTTTTCCCGGTGTAGCTTGACAACCCTGTGACCTAGAGCCATAAAAATTCTTTTGATCTCACGTTTACGGCCCTCTCTCAGAACCATCTTTATATCAGTAAATCGGTCTAAATAGTTGTATTCAAGAATCTCTGCTACAGCAGGAGTCTTAGCTTCAATATTTATGCCAAGAGGAATCCGCTCTAGATCTGCCTGGCTCACCTTCCCCAATACCCTCACAGAATAGGTCTTAGGAATCTGAAACTTGGGGTGTGTAAGGCTGTAGGCCAAGTCGCCATCATTTGTTAGAAGAATTACGCCGGTAGTGTCATAGTCCAAACGTCCCACGGGGTAGATTCGATCTTGCGATGGAACAAGATCAATGATTGTTGCTCTACCATAGGGATCACTGGTTGTCGTTATCACTTGGGCGGGTTTATTGAGTAAATAGTAGTGGTGGTGTACTTCAAGTGAAATTTGCTTCCCCTGAAAGAGAACTATGTCCTTACCAGGTTCTATTCTAACTGCAGGATTTTTCTCAATTTCACCATTGACTGTCACCAGGCCCTTTTGGATCAGATCATCACAGACCCTGCGTGAGCCGAGGCCAGCTTTTGCTAGAAATCGATTAAAACGAATTTGAGTTTCGGGGGTTTCAGCCACAAGGATATTAAACCAATTCGTCCTGTTCTTCACTCAGGATGTCTTCAACTTCTCTCAATTTAGGGAGGTCTTTAACCGAATTCAGGCCGAAGTACTGCAAGAATTCGCTGCTGGTTCTATACAAGAGAGCTCGACCGGGGCCATCATCCCTACCCCTGATCTCTAATAATTTTCTATCTAATAAAGTACGTAGTGAGGAATCAGAACTAACACCACGAATAGCTTCAATCTCATTCCGAGTGACTGGTTGACGATAACTGACAATAGCTAGGGTTTCAAGGGCAGCTTGAGAAAGCCGTAGCTTGCCGGCTTTAGAAAAAAGACCTTTGACATAAGATTCAAACTCAGCTTTAGTGAATATCTGATATCCTCCAGCAACCTCTTTGATATTAAAAGATCGACCCAACTCAGTATATTCAGTTTGCAGCGCACTGATGATCTCATTCAAAGGAACTTCTGCATCCTCTTCACCCAGACATGCCTTAAACCGCGAATCTGTTAAGGGTTCAGGACTGGCAATTAAGAGTGCTTCAACAATTTGTTTTAGATCAGTTATTTCCAAATTCTGTTCCTCGTGTAATGAATAGATCATCAAATAATTTAGATTGCTTCACTTTTACTTGTTGGGAACGGAGCATCTCCAGGATTGCTAAAAATGTAACCACAATGATCAGTCGTGATTCAAATTTCTCCAACAAGCTTGCAAAGCTAACCTTCGTTTTGGCTTGTAATAGTCCACTCAGGTAACCCACTTGCTCGGCGAGGCTAACTTCTTCAACTGCTACTGTATGGGTTAGTGGTTCCTCATAACTCTTGAGTAAATACTGGAAGGTCAACATAATGTCATAGAGCTTCACATCTTCCAAAATTGCGGTTTGGTCCTCCTCTTCAGGAGTCCAATTTGCTGGGACACGATAATAGTGAGGACGCTCATGACGCTCCAATGCTTCAAATGCACCAGCAGCTTCTTTATAGCGTTTATACTCCAGCAGCATATTCATCAACTCAGTGCGTGGCTCTTCAATCTCTTCATCTCCGTCAGCTTCAATAGGAAGTAACATCCTGGCTTTGATCTTCATTAAGGTGGCTGCCATGAGGACAAAATCACCAGCGGAGTGCAATTTCAACTCCTTGGCCATTTCAACATACTCAAGGAAATTCTTGGTGATCCTGGCAACTGGAATATCATAAATATTAAGTTCATCACGTTTAATCAAAAACAAGAGAAGATCCAATGGACCTTCAAACATCTCCAGATCTACGCGTAGTCCTTTGCCCATGCTTAGGGACGTCCCTGTGGAACAAAACCAATCTTTCGATAAACCTTACTCAATGTCTTTCTAGCGATGTAGCGTGCTTTTTCAGCACCTTCATCAAGAATGCCGTTTAAGTAACCTTTTTCATTCATGATATCAGTATATCGTTGTTGGAAAGGTTCCAGGAATGCCACGAGAGAATCTGCGAGCTCCCCTTTAAAATTGCTGTACTGCTGACCTTCAAAACGATTAATGATCTCTTCGTCGCTTAGCTCATTCAATACAGAGAATATTGTGAGTAGATTGCCAATACCTGGCTGATTCAAGGAGGCGTTACTAATCTCTCTGGCAGAATCTGTAACTGCGCGTTTAATCTTCCTGACTAGAACATCTGGAGGATCAAGTAAGGAGATATAATTGTTCTCATTACTATCTGATTTGGACATCTTTTTCTCAGGTTCCTGCAGGCTCATAATACGGGCACCAGCCTTAGGAATAAATGGCTCCGGCACTTTAAAAGTTGGGCTATATGTATTATTGAATCGGTTGGCAATGTCCCGGGTAAGCTCCAAGTGTTGTTTTTGGTCCGCACCAACAGGGACTAGATCTGTTTGATATAGAAGAATATCTGCCGCCATGAGAGCTGGATAACTGTAAAGACCGGCGTTGATGTTATCGTTGTGTCTTTGGGATTTGTCTTTGAATTGCGTCATGCGATTTAACTCGCCCATATAGGTATAACAGTTTAATACCCAGGCCAATTCGGCATGTTGTGGTACATGGGACTGGATGAAAATTATATTTTCCTTGGGGTCTATTCCCGCTGCTAAATATTGAGCCGCGAAAGACAAACACCGATTGCGCAGATCAGCTGGTTTCTGTCTAACCGTAATGGCATGCATATCAACAACGATGAAGATTCCATCATAGTCTTGTTGGAGATTGACCCAGTTTCTCATTGCTCCAACATAATTGCCAAGAGCAAGATGACCGGACGGCTGAATCCCTGAGAGTAGCGTAGGTTTGTTTTGAGCTTGTGCTTCGTTCATTATAAAGTGATTCTCATTTAAAAAGGGCGAACAGTTCTAGTGAATATTTTTAAGTATTTATCAAGATACAAATCGGCATGATCTTGATTAAGGCTATTGATTTTCACATAGCCAGAAGCATGAATATAGTCTCCATCACCTAAAGAGATTGCAACATGGGTGATTTTCTCAGGTCTTTCTGAGAAAAAGATCAAATCACCGGCCTGCCAGGTACGATAGTCGTCACTAAGGCGTTGACCAATTTCAGCCTGTTGGTGGGCATCTCGCGGTAATTCAATTCCATTGAGATGGAAGCAGGTTTGCACAAATCCTGAGCAGTCAAACCCTTTTGGAGTTTTACCTCCCCAAAAGTATTGTATTCCAAGAAAGCTGGAGGCGGTTCTAATGAGTTGTTCCACATCCAAGGATTTTCTTGTATGGCCAGGGATATCCTCAACCCAGCCTTTGAAACCGTCAGGGAGTAAGACCTGAACCCAACCAGCTGAATGACCGAGGACAGGTAGACTGGATAAAATTGTCATATCACGTATGGTTGAAGATTGAGTATCTGGGTTTTGATAAACCCAAGAAATTTGACTTGCTGGGGAAAAGAAATCATAGTCATCCCACAGTTCAGGCTTCTCAACTACAAAAAAACTGGCAATCCAACCTTCATAACCATCTTCCTGACGGACATGGAGCCAATCTTTTTCCTCACCCAAAACTTGTAAGTTCTCAGCCAGATAAGTTTGAGATATCGTTTCAGAACCAAATCTCGCTTCTCTATAAATAAATGCTACACTGACTTTGGTTAACACTGTACTAGTCAATCTGCTCTCCTTTGCGAGGCTGAATTTAAACGCTAAATACAGCGAAACAAGGGTTGCCATTTCCCCTACCTGTTGCATTCGCTGACAGAGAGATAACATCTTACATCTCTACTATCCACAGAAATCAAATGGCAACCAGCAGGGAAAATATTGTTTGCCCAGCTTCCTCCTTTGCAGTAAATAGTCGCCATGATAGATGAGTCATTTCAACATATTTCAATTTTTCCCGCATCACTTATCTAAGATAATTACTGAGTAATATGGACCCAATAGCCCTTTCTTCGTCAAAACAGCGCCTGATTGAGAAGCTTCACCGCTCATGTGATGAATTACATGACCATGAAACGAACAGGATTGTACGCTGCAAGGTTGAGGTTGAAGGTGTAGCTGCTATGGAATGGCTGGCATGTCAATCAACTCCTGTTAAAACCTACTGGGCAAATCGCAATCAAGAATTCAAAATGGCAGGGGTTGGTATTGCTCTTGAGATCAGTGGCCAAGATGTTCCCGACCTCCATAGCCTTTTTAATGAATTACAATCTTTTCTAGATCCCAATCATCCTGACCTACGATTCTATGGTGGATTTCAATTCAATAAGGATAAACCGGTTGAGAAGGGCTGGGAAAAGTTTGGGGCTTATCGCTTTATCATCCCCCGGTTTGAGTTGCATAGATCAGCCCAGGGCACTTTTCTTATTTCCAACCATTACTACCAAGCAAATTTGCCCAATCAGCTGGAAACACTCATCCAGGAATTAGATCAACTTCAGTTTGATGTCACCTTAAGTGATTGGGAGGAGCGAGCCATTCTCCGTCGACAGGATATTCCCAATCGTGAAGATTGGAACAGGTCTATCCTATCAGCTTTAGACGATATGGCTGAGAATAAATACGAAAAGGTCGTTCTTGCTAGAAAAGCGATCCTGACCTTTAATGATCCAGTTGATCCCACAGCCTATCTTTTACGATTGCGAAGAATGTCCGAGGAAACCTTTAATTTTTATTTTCAAACCGATGACGATCATGCCTTTTTGGGAGCAACTCCAGAGCGTTTATTTAAACGTAAGGGACGTACGATCCATACTGAGGCTATCGCCGGGACACGCCCTAGAGGAAAAACAACTTACGACGATGAGCGTTTCGCCAAAGCACTCCTTAGTTCAGACAAGGAAATCAGGGAACATGCTATCGTTGTTGATGTGATTGCCAATGTTCTGGACAAGCACTGTGAAAGTGTAGAGGTAGATGAAAAAGTACAGATTACCCGTCTATCTCATGTTCAGCACCTGTGTAAACACTTCGTAGGTGAATTGGATCAGAATACCAGCGATGCGGATCTGATCAATGACTTGCATCCCACACCTGCAATGGGTGGATTTCCAACTGATATAGCCCTTGAGGCTATTGATAAATTTGAGCCCTTTAACCGGGGTTGGTATGCTGCTCCAATTGGCTTTGTAGGATACGATCACACTGAATTTGTAGTAGCTATCCGATCTGCCCTGGTGGAAAAGGAGCAGGTTTGTCTTTATTCTGGTGCGGGAATCGTTAAAGGTTCCAATCCTGCTGAAGAATGGCAAGAGATCGAAGATAAGATCAGTAAGTTTCTCAAAGCATTGGATCTGTAAGCCTAAAAGCCCTCTCGCAGAGACCGCAGAAGAGCAGAGATACTATGATTGATTTTCTAATCGGAGGTTGAGGTTCTCGAAGCCAAAGAGCCATCTATTTTGTATACGTTTCGAGAGCCTCAACGTCCATGGATGATCTCTTATCGGAGAAAAACCATTTTTATTGTTTCATTATATGATCCTGCCTCCAATCGGGCAAGATACACTCCTGTTGGAACCCCCAAGCCCTGTTCGTTCGTTCCATTCCATTGGATGTTGTAATTTCCCGCAGACTGTTGTGATTCAGTAATTCTTGCAACTGTTCGACCTTGTACATCAAAGATGCTTAAACTCACATCTGAAATTTCAGCTAAACTGTAACTGATGGTAGTTGTCGGATTGAAGGGGTTAGGATAGTTTTGATCTAATACATGGCTAACTGGTAAAGCGGTAATATTCTGATCAAGTGCCACAATGCCAGTAAGCTCATAATACGCATTATTCAACGCTGATAGTGCATATTTAGCAAGCGATGATTCCACTAACAGCATCTCATTCATATTCAACGATTCCTCTTCACGCCAAATACCCATAGCGTCTTCTGCCCGAGTGAATATTGAGTCTTCAACAGGAAAAATCGTTGACCATAATCCAACCCCATTTGTATCACGAAGTGCAAATGTATTTATAAAGCCTAAACTCATACCGTATTCTGCTACATAGTAAGTATTAAATAATTCCGATCGGATCTTTTCAGCTATATCTGAAAGTGCACACTCTACCGCTCCATTTGATTCATCTGGAACGTTTCCCACCGGCCAATAGGGAACTGCAACCGAGGTAGCAGGCTGCCCAATTACATTCCACATTGTGGTTAATTTTGCCGGCTCTTCTGCTAGTACACCGTGAATGACAGTTGCTGAAATGGATATCATATTACAGATACTCAAGCCAGGTAAAAAGTACCATTCGGGGACATTAGGATAAGGTGAATATTGAGTGGGTACTGGGTATGGTGCGCTAAAAAACCCTGAGAAGTCCCTCATCTGCGTTCGGAAGACACTTCTGAAATTCAGGCTATCTCCAGCATAAAAGTCACTAATAAGCTTAACTGACCTATTGTATCGTTCCATACCGTCAAAGCCCTTACCCATCATTGAAAAATTAGAACGTATTACATAGCCATTGGGAGCTGAGCTGGCATCAAATACCCAATAAGCATTTCCGCCTGTTTCAATCATCTTCGCCACCCCACTACTGTCCATTACCGCAAAATTTGCTCGAGTTCTCCTCCCTGAAATATTCGTACTATCTAGAAGGCGTTCAAAATCAGCTACGCTTGCGCATGTGGTAAGCGCAATTTTAATGAATTCTCCATTACCAGGACCTGTGGAGGCAACAGCTAAATCGTAAACCACAGAATTTACAATTGCAAAACCCTTCTCATTAACACCCTGAAATATGAATGATGTTCAAGATTCAAAAACTAAGTGCGACAAAATTGACCTTAAAAAAAGTGAGGTGAACTGTGATTTATTCTATCTTTCTCTCCGACTAAAAAAAGGAAAACAGGTATGAAATACAAGCAGCTCACCCCGCATGAAAGATACATGCTCTCGTCCTTCAAAAAAGTAGGACTTTCAGTTTCTCAAATAGCCAAAATAATGGGACGTCATCGCAGTACTATTTATCGTGAGGTTAAGCGCAATATGCGACAGAACTGCTACAAATTAGAGTCTGCTATCTCCTATGCTATCGCACGCAGACGAAGAGCACGACGAGGTTTTAGGATTCAGCCTGAGGACCTCGTTGTCGTCAAGAATCTACTAAGGCTTAAATGGAGCCCCGAACAGATCGCTGGTTCATTGACTGAGTCCGGTCTCTTCTCCATAAGCCATCAGACTATTTACAACTACATCTGGTGGGATCAGAAAAAAGGTGGCAAGCTCTGGAAGCATTTGCGCCAGTCTACCAAAAAACGCCGAAAGAAGTACAGATCAAGGGATTCAAGGGGTGTGCTCCCTGATAAACGACATATATCAGAACGGCCTGAAGTCATCGACAACCGTGAAAGAATCGGTGATTGGGAGATCGACACTGTCATGGGATCCAGCGATCAACACTGCATTGTAACCATGGTAGATCGAAAGACAGGATACCTTCTCATCGGCAAACTAAAGCGCAGAACTGTGAATGAACTGAACACTGTAACGCGTAGGCTTATCCGTAAACATGAGGATAAAATGCTCACTATAACTGCTGATAATGGGACAGAATTTCATGGCTATTCTGACTTGGAAGAGGACACCGGGGTTACCTTCTATTTTGCAACTCCATACCACTCCTGGGAGCGTGGGAC
>CAZOBQ010000105.1:0-9075 GCA_964578155.1 uncultured Lentisphaeria bacterium | reverse complement strand
TACTCTGCGCCAAGCGCAGTTTTAGCAATCTCTTTCCGTGGTGGAGATGCTGTATAACCACAGATAATGATCTCCTCTAACCAGGCACCATCAGCCGTTCTAAACATAGAACCCACATTAAACATACTGCGGATGTTATCAAAGAGAACCACCACCGGCATCCGGGGCCGTTTCTCCAGTTCATCGTATTCTGGGTTGTTGTCCCGGAAGACATTATGGGGAATGGTTCGCAGGGGTTCTTCGTAAATATCAACCTTGGGTTTGGGTTTAGTCATATTTAGTTGTGTTCTATTAGTCTTCGCGAGCGAATGGAGAGAGCGTGGCGATCTCGGATTCGAGATTGCTTCGTCGTAATCCTCCTCGCAAAGACCCGCTATGAATTTCTGTGCTGACAACTCTTTGCGCTCTTAGCGTTCTCTGCAGTTCAATTGTTCCTCTCACGAGATTTGGTATTCCTTGATCAGAGTTCGGCGCAGAGAGAATCCCGAATATCCCGCAAGTGCTGCAACGATAAAGCCAATGAGTCCTGTGGCCAACGCCAGGACAAACCCTGAGCTGGCACCCATGACTTCAGCGACACGGCCTACAATGATCTCCCCTTCATTATTCCACTGAAAGAGACTCATGCCAAACCAGAGCAGAAATACGCCTAAACCATTTCCTACTGATGCCAGAAACATAGAGTCTTTTTCGAAAAAACCCAACATCAATGGAATTATAATAATCCACCACCAAGAGTAGAGTACAAGCTGCAATAAAAATACGAGAATAAGGGTTGCAAGGATGCTGATCATTGATAATTCCTTAAATGGGTCAATTTGAGTTTTGATTCCGTTGAAACTTCAGGGGATGTCAGAAAGTGAACATCATAATATTCACCCCTCGCCCATCCGTTCACAGCATTGTCATAAAATACTGATCCAGGGTTGCCTGATTGGCCTCCGGGATAAATAGCTTGAGCTCTAATCGAGTCCCCTAGTTCTACTATCATTCGCCAGGATGGACCATGGTCTTTCTTGCTGGCATTAACGATACCGCTTCCCCCTCCGGTAAAGAGACCTGTTCGACCCAAACCCTTGACTGAAAGTAAATGATTTATATTTGTTCCCCGTGCTCTACCAAGCTCCCAGGCTTCACCATAAGGTCCATGTGCTTCAGTTAGATCAGCGACCGTCCTCTCGAAAGCAATGTGAATAATGGCTTTCCGGTCCTCTTTAACCCCTGTCTGAATATCATCGTAATAAACCAGCTTCCTGTTTTTCAGGAGTAGCTGTTCCGTGACAGATCGGGTAGGAATTTCTCGGATTTCACCATAAAGGTTTAGCTCATCACTCCAGATCGCTTCTTCCAGGTGCAACCACCACTGTTTGTAAACCCAGGCCGCTTTTTCGCCAGGATCCGACATATAATTCCACTCTTTCAAGTCTTCCAGGACAACTAATTCCTCACCTGAGAGATAGCTTTCCTCAATCTGTTTGATCAGAAATGGCAAGATTCGCTTGGCCTGTTTGTTGAAATTATCCATCTGAAGCTGCTGCATATCATAAAAATCAACCCGCTGCATTTGTTTCAGTCGGTCATTGATACGCGAACCACGCTCATAATCATCATATTCCCAGCCCATATAGTAAGGATAGTTTTTGCCTACAGGGTTCTGGTTGGCCGAACTAACGTAACCTCTCCAAGGATTGGTAATAACTGGCAACTGATCCATGGGAATCCATTTGCGCCATTCGCCGGTCGTGTCACGCCCGGCCCGGACAAACTTACCCTGATCTTGTCCTCGCAATGGGTATTTTCCATTATGACGGATTCCGATATCCCCATCTCTGGCAATGAACGCAAAGTTTTGGCCGGGGGAATCAAACCTTTCAAGGGCTCCCAGAAATTCTTCCACATTTGTAGCTAGATTGATATCACGAATGGCGCCCATTTCATTTGAAGGATCATGGGCGGACCAGCGCATTGCTAAACCTACCGGATTACCATTTTCACCTTTTTGTTCACCAAAATGGACTGTGGTACCAAATCGTGTAACCGGAAAAGTGTCAAGGTAGGCTTTCTCTCCTTTTATGAGAATTTCTTCAACCCGGATATCAGCTTTTACCCACTCATCTTGATACCAATATTCTGTATGGTTTTCATCTCTGAATTCTATCTCAAACCAGTCAAAGACATCGCTGCCGGCATTGGTCAAGCCCCAGGCTATACTATCATTGAATCCAACAATTACTCCGGGGGCTCCAGGAAGGGAGACACCATAGACATTCATGTCAGGTGTGTTTAGCTGAATTTCATACCAGATAGATGGTAATTTCAAACCCAAATGGGGATCGTTTGCCAAGATTGGAAAACCGGAAGCCGTTCTTTTGCCAGAGACAGCCCAATTATTACTTCCATTATTCTTGTCTGGCTCACCCTTTCTTAATTCTTTTACAAATTGTGGCTCAAAGTTGTAACTGGAATCCCGGGGAATCAGCGGATCAAAGCGCCAGGGTTTGGCTGCCGGAATAATGGGATCGGTTCGTGGTGTGTCGTCCGGATAAAATTCTTCCACAAAGGCTTCTCCCAAAGCTGATCTGATAATGCTCATATCCATTTCAGTGTTACGTCCGGTGAGGTCCCAGGCCATTAGCTTTAAGAGTAAAGCGGTCTTGAGTGTTGACCATACTTCAGGCTCATAATCCAATAGCTTGTATTCCAGAGGAAGCATAGCTGGTGTCAGCATCTCGATCCAGGTGTTCACTCCATTGGCATAAGCCTGAAGAATAAGCTGACTCTCAGAGTCTTCCTTCATGGTATTAATGGCCACCTCAGCACCCATTAACAGACCTCTTCTTCTTTGCCTTTTATCAAATTCTAAAGCTTTTGAACCAATGATCTCAGAAACGCGACCTGCTGCAACATGAGTCTGGAATTCCATCTGCCAAAGTCGATGTCTGGCTGTAAGGAAGCCCTGAGCGAAGTAGGCATCATATGTGTTCTCAGCAAAAACATGGGGTACCTGTCGTTCATCCCAGACAACCTGAACTCCCTGCCGAAGACCTTTCACATCCAGGACCTCGTCAAAGGAATCATCCCCGGCACCGTTTTGCCAAAATCCCGCAAAAGGATTGAGGAATTTCCCAAGAGGAGGAATGCTGCCCAAACTGTTATTTAATAAAACAAACAGGGTTAATAGGAATCCAAAGGCCACCACAGTTTTTACTATTCTCATAGCAAATATCCTAATTGGGGGTATAGTTTTCTTAGCTCGGCCTCGAAATTTTCAAAACCTTTAAAACAGATTGCATTTAAACCCTGATCCCTGGCCGCAGCCACATTGGCTTCAAGGTCATCAATAAACAGAATTTCACCAGGCTGGAAACCACTCTTCCGAATAGCTTCTTCATAGATCAGAGCTTCGGGCTTCATGCTTCCAACCATAAAACTATACGTTCCCCCCTCCACCCACTGCATAAAGGGGAAATGTTGCTGTAATAAGTCATAGTGAAACTCATTGGTGTTGCTAAGTAGCCACACTGGAAAATCTTGAGTGACCCGCTTGATGAATTTGACTGTCTCCTCATAGGGGAACAACATGTCTTCCCAATAGCTTTTGAAGGTTTCCAGGGAAATATTATTTGCGCTTCCATAATTGAAAAGCAACTGCTCATAGAATTGGTTAGAACTCAGGTGTCCCTTCTCATAGGTTGCTAACAACTCACTTGATAAGGCTTGCTGAATCTGCTCAGGACTCACATCCAGCTTTTCTGATATTTTCCGAACAGCAGAACTAGGATTCACTTTTACCAACACACCGCCAATGTCAAAAAAGAAGGCTCTTATGTTCATTTTTTGCTTCATAAAGATTTTATAGCGTGTCCCTTTTAGTGTCCGATTTATTTCCACTCAAGACAATTGCTAAGATTCTGGGTATCAATGATAGATAAAGAAGAATTCCAATTAGGAAATTGTTCGGTTGTTGATGCAAACGGGTAAAGTGTTTCTCAAAATAACGAAAAAAGGAAACATGGGAACTGATGGTCATTTTCACTTTCACCTGTTTCACACTGGCTCCGCCCACATGCTCAACAATATATTCAGGCAGAAACCATATTTCATAGCCTGCATCAGTAACTCGCTTGCACAGATCCACATCATTAAAGAACATGGGGAAGTTCTCATCAAATCCATTTAGCTCTCTCAAAAGATGACCTTTGACAAGCAGGGCTGCTCCCGCAGGTTGATCCACCTGGCGACGAATCTTATGGTCAAAGTCACCCATCTTCCAGGCATTAAAGTGAGTAGATTTAGGATAAAGTTGAGCCAGACCAAGACTGTGATAGATAACATCTAAATGACGGGGGAAACGGCGACAGGTCTTCTGAATCCGGCCATCTGGAAACTGCAATTGGGGAGCCACAATGCCAATTTTCTCACTCAGATTAAGTTCTTTTAGCATTTCCAGTAAGGTGCCAGCCTGAACCACTGTATCGGGGTTCAAAATGAGAATATCTTGACCGTTTGCCAGAGCAAGAGCCTGATTATTCCCAACAGCAAATCCACGATTGCTTCGATTCAAAACGATCTGCAGTTGTGAATTTTCTACCGCCATAGTTTTCAGAAGCTCTGGGGTACCATCGGTAGAGAAATTATCGACCACAATGACTTCTCCAGACATTGTGTCCAGCTCAGAAAATACACTTTCGACACATGCTTGAATGGTTTGAATAGAATTGTATGATACAATAAGAACTGATAGCTGAACTGAGGATTCAGCTCCAGGGACGATATGCTTAGTCACAATGGGTACCGGAGTGCAACCTACTTTTGACTGTTCCCTGCCATGAGTGCACTAATTTCTTTTTCTTCGCTTTCAATTCGCTCAAGGTTGCTAGATTTCTCACGAAGGAGCTGAAGCACCTCCAGGGCATTTTCATACAGACCTTGGCTTTTAAATATATTCATTAAAGTAAAGGTAGCCATAGATCGTGTAATGTTATGTCTTACAGCTGGGTCTTGAGCTGGAATCGGTTTTTTCTTGGGTTCAACTTTTACCACTTCAGGCTCTGGCTCAACAACAACTTCTGGTGTCGGTATTACTTCAACCAACTCAGCTTCTTTTTTTGGCTCAATTTCAGGCTCAGGGATAACCTCGATTAATTCGGCCTCCTGTTTTAGCTCAGGTTCTACTATTTCTACCTGCGGTGGAGCAACTATTTCTTCAAACTCATGCTCATCATCAGTCACAATCTCAACGGATGCTGAACGCTCAAGGCTATCTACCAGATCTTCCAAAAACTTGTATTGACCGGGTTGCAGTACAAAATCACGAGCCCCCGGATTCTTTTTATAGAACCGGGTCGCATCTGGATGTCCCGGCAATGCTTTATTCAGCAAATGCACTAATAATGCCATCTGCTCACCTTCTAAAGTTGGACCCAGGTTCTTCATCACTTCAATAACAACGCCAGGGAAAGGATCTCTGGTGAGTATACACTCAACAAAATGTTTCATTGATTGAGTGACCTCTCCTTTGGCCATATAGATCTCACCCATAAGCTTGTGCAGCATTCCCCTATTCACCGACCCTTGCATCCCGAGGCGGCAAATTTTTAATGCCCGGTCAAGTTCACCAGCTTCCATGTTTTGTCTGGCATACCAGGAAAACAACTCTGATTGTGGGTTTTCTAGTAAATAGGCTTCCAGATTTTCCTGCTTTTTCAATAACTCGTCGTGATCTCTAGCGTCCACTTGAAACCTTTCTCCCGTCTTAAAGGGGGATATTTCCGTGTTTTTTTTGTGGATTCGAATCTACTTTATTTTCCAGCATTTCAAATGCCCGGATAAGCTTCAATCGGGTTTGATTGGGCTCAATAACCTCATCTATATATCCTCTTTCAGCGGCTGAGTATGGATTAGCAAAGCGCTCAGAGAATTCATTGGTCAATTTCTCAAGGGCAGCATCCGGGTCATCAGCTTTAGCAATCTCTTTTCGAAAAATAATTTCCGTCGCCCCTTTGGCACCCATGACTGCAATTTCAGCACAGGGCCATGCAAAATTTATATCACCACGGATATGCTTGGAGTTCATCACGTCGTAGGCTCCACCATAGGCTTTTCGGGTAATGACCGTAACTCTCGGGACCGTTGCTTCGGCAAAGGCAAATAACAATTTTGCTCCATGCCTGATGATTCCACCCCATTCCTGGTCAGTTCCCGGAAGAAACCCGGGGACATCCTCAAAAGTCAATAATGGAATATTGAAGGCATCACAAAACCGTACAAACCTGGCAGCCTTGACTGCAGAATCGATATCCAAAACCCCGGCCAGGTTAGCTGGCTGATTTGCTATGATTCCCACCGGTTTCCCATTTAGCCGAACAAAGCCAACTACCATATTCATGGCGAATTCTGCATGAACCTCAAAGAAGTCACCATTGTCAACGACCATGCGAATCACATCTTTAATATCGTATGGCTTATTGGGATTTTCTGGAACGATTGTATCCAGAGCCGGGTCTGCACGATCAACTGGATCATCACAGCTGATTGCTGGTGGATCTTCTAAATTGTTTTGAGGGATAAAACCTAACAGGGTTTTAATTCCTTCAATAACCTCTATCTCATTATTACAAGTAAAATGGCTAACACCGGATTTGGACCCGTGAGCAGTTGCTCCACCTAAACTTTCTTTACTTACTTCTTCATGGGTAACTGTTTTAACAACCTCGGGACCCGTCACAAACATGTAGCTAGTACCCTTGGTCATGAAAATAAAATCTGTGATTGCCGGTGAGTAAACTGCACCTCCGGCACAAGGGCCTAAAATGGCCGATATTTGTGGAACGACGCCACTCATCAGAGTGTTTCTCAGGAAGATATCTGCATATCCCGCGAGACTGACAACCCCTTCTTGAATACGAGCGCCTCCACTATCGTTGAGGCCAATTACTGGAGCTCCAACTTTAGCAGCCAGATCCATAACCTTGACAATCTTCTCAGCATAAGCCTCTGAAAGCGAGCCACCCATCACGGTAAAATCTTGACTAAAGACAAAGACGATTCGCCCGTTAATGGTTCCATGTCCAGTGACAACACCGTCACCTAAAAACTTTTGTTTATCCAAACCAAAATTTGAAGAGCGGTGTGTTACCAGCATACCCATTTCTTCAAATGATCCCGGATCTAAAAGTAAATCTAATCGCTCTCTGGCAGAGAGCTTTTGTTTTGCATGTTGAACATCAAGACGGTCTTGGCCACCGCCGAGGAGGGCTTCCTCCTGAAGGTTTTTTAATTGCTTTAGTTGGTCTTCTCGACTCATTGGCGATTTTCCTGAACCCAGCTAGTAAGGTATTCATTGATCTCTAGGAGACTGGCACCCGGCCCGAACAATTTTCCTACCCCCTTGGCTTTAAGGGCGTCCATATCAGTATCAGGAATAATTCCACCACCTGTCAACAGTACATCATCCAGACCTTCTTTTTTCATTAGCTCTAAAACCCGTGGAAAAATGGTCATGTGTGCACCAGACAAAATACTTAAGGCAACAATATCTACGTCTTCTTGAAGGGCGGCCTCAACTATCATTTCAGGGGTTTGCCTCAATCCAAGATAAATAACCTCCATACCTGCGTCCCTGAAGGAGTTTGCTAAGACTTTGGCGCCTCTATCGTGTCCGTCAAGTCCAGGTTTGGCTAATATGACCCTGATTTTTCGTTCCATAGAATATGTCCTTCATCCGATCTCAAGCTTGATATTTTGAATAACATTTAATCTAAACTGAAAGCGTGGTGACAAAACATGGTTTTTTACCTGGATGGGATCCCAATCGAATTCATTTTAGCCACGGATTTACACGGATTCTCACTGATGATAGTTTGAGCCTTTGTGCAAATATATATAGTTGTTCTTGTGTGAAGCAATAATCAAAACATTATTTTCTTCAGGTGATAACATTCTTGATAAAAATTTCCTGGTTTTTCAATTCTATCCACCTGAAACCCACATTTGTTTATATAGAAGTTCTGATTCCTTTTAGAGTAACCAGGCGTTGATGTTCTCCAAACTCTAGTCTTTGAAAACTCAGATTCTATAAATGACCAAACAATATATCCATAATTATTATTTCTAGTGTCTGGGTCTAAGAATAACATCTCTAAATAGTTTATATCTTCGTTTTTTGAAGTTATTACAAAGCAACCTATTAATTTAGAGTCTGCCAGGATTTTATATGATATTGATCTTGGTTTATGAATCCATTTCCTTAAAAAGCTACCATCATCATAACCAGTAGGTCCATCAGAATCTAGATCTGTATGGGTTCTAGTATCCTCGTCGAATGCTCTTTTCATTATTGGGGTCAATAATGCTATATCATCTTCACTGATTTGGTCAAAGCATAATTCTTTGTACTTTTTCACAACGTTTAGCCTGTATTCATTTTTCCAACGCTTAAGCAGTGTTTAATTTTCCAAAATATCGTCAATTTCATCCAGCTCCACTGAATCAAATTCAAGCTTATCCAGTGCTCCGACTGCGTCATTAATCTGTGATGTTTTTGACGCACCGATAAGTGCTGAAGTTACTTCTGGTTTCCTCAACACCCAGGCAATAGCCAATTGTGCCATGCTCTGATCACGGTTATCAGCTATCTTCCGCAGCTGCTCTACTTTTTCCAGCATTTCCGGCTTGATATATTCCGGCTTAAGATAGGCACCAGCTCTACCGGCTCTTGAGTCGGCTGGAATCCCATCCAGATAGCGGTCTGTTAAAATACCCTGAGCCAGGGGCGAAAAGACAATGGAGCCGATCCCCTTTTGTTTCAGCGTGTCAAAGAGACCCTCTTCTGCTTGACGATGGAATAAATTGTATTTGGGCTGATGGATCAGGCAAGGAGTACCAAGATCTCTCAGGATCTTGGTGGCCTGTCTTGTTTGTTCAGGATTATAAGATGATATCCCAACATACAGAGCCTTCCCACTTCTTAATATTTGTTATAATTACCCATTTTTTTGATGTTATTGGTTTAGTGTATGAGTTTTATTGTGATTTTATATAAATTTACCGTCCCCCCATCCCAATCACTGATCA
>CAZOBQ010000104.1:0-9226 GCA_964578155.1 uncultured Lentisphaeria bacterium | reverse complement strand
AACAGGTAGCTTTGATCAGAAGTCTCAATGACCGAATACGCATCTTTTCCGCCAAAGGTTTTTGTCCAGAGTGTATCGCCGAGGATATCCGTTTTCACCAACCACGACTCATAATCTGTGGCCCCAGCGAACAGATAGTAATGGTCAGATGTTTCAATCACTGAATAAGCCATCTGTGGCTCAAGGTCTCCATAGGTCCTTGCCCATACGCCTTGGGCATTGCCTTCCAATACCCAATAGAAGGGAAAAAGAAGAACCAAAATAATATTTGCGCAGCTTCGATTTATCATCTGATATCTTTCTAACGACCCTGCACTTGTGCTGCGAAGGTCAAATATTTGTTTTGTATTAGATGCTGTATATTAATCGTCATAATTGTTTGGCAAACTCCTTCAGAATGTCTGCACCAAGCGCCTGTTAGGTACCGTTTCATTACTCTAATCGTTGAAAATTAATCAAATATTCTAATCTCGAATCCACGAGACTTCCTGGCTCGTACTCTCTCTCATATTCTATTGTTGACAGGCAATCATCTCGTTTGTTATACCAATAAATTTCACACAGAGAACAATCTATTTTAATTGACATTGAATTTTGCCCCACTTGAAATGTGTGATAGGTGATTTCCCCTTGAAAAGGGCCATAGCCAGTATCAGTGTATATGAATAAAGAGTCATTCTCGAGTTTATATGTACCCGAAATAACCCAAGTCGTATCAGTAGCATAAAAAGTTTGAATGTATTTTCCATCGGCGGTAAAATTGTACACGGGGAGTAAATGTTTAATAGAATCTGGATAACTGCGAGAGTTACATTCCCGAATTGGCTCAGCCGCTGAGTGAAAGATACCAGGGGATTTAAGTGAACCTGACACAAATACTGAATCCCAGTCCCTTGTAGCATCAAAAAGAATAGTCGAGGGTATTGTCCATGTGAATGATACAGGGCTATAATTGGTTAGTCGATCTTCTGAAAAATAACTATGATACTGGTTATCTCCAGGAGCTGGGATAACAAAAAGCATAATTTCTTTAAAATCAGAATTTACATAAAGCCAGACCCTTCTTTTGTCGTAATCGTCTTCATAAAAGGCTCTGTTACCTATATACAACTCATTGGATTTGTACGGTCCCCAGCTAAGGTACTCAAGCGTATCATTAAAATAGGCATTAGACACTACAATTTGACCTGAATCAGCAAGCCCTTGTTCTGGTACAAACTGATCTGCATTTAACAAGTATTGGCGGCAAGACCACGAATCTGTTCTTTGCCATTTTCCTAAAATATCCTCGCCAGCATATTTCCCTTCTGAGGGCTTATCACAGTAAAAAAGGACAATTGCTATCAAAAGTGTGATTATTAGTTTGAAATTCATAAGTGTACCTAACGCTTTAGGCTTGAGCTGCTTCCTGAAGCAGACTCGCTTGGTTCGATATTACTAGCCCTCCACATCATTAATCCTCTTGCACTTCTTTGGTTTTGTGTCAGCTCTAAGCCTTTGTTAGCCAGCTTCTTCAGCAAAATAATCAGATTTTCCAATATTACATTTTTGGCAAAGCACTTGCAGGTTATCCAAGATTGTTTCGCCACCTTTTGCCCACGGTTTTACATGATCAACATGGAGCCTTATACCGTTTTCAGGTCTCGCTCCACACATTCGACAAGTAGCACCATCCCTCATCAAGACTAGTGCGCGCAAACGCCAATTTATATTTCGGGAAGTCCGATGGGAACGTACTTTCGATTTTTTAGGTTCTGGATTGATATGATTCTCACCATCGTTTGCCCACTCTACAAACGCTTCAAGCGCTAATCGCCATCTACCAAAACGATTTTCATAAGTGCCTGCAGAATATTTCGAAAAATCATTACTAAGATCCGAGTATCTGGGCTGTTTCCCCTGGCGAAGCCAAATCTCAGCAAGATTTTCAAACAGTTTCTCATTCGGAATGTTGAGATTTCTTGTTTTTTTGAGTCCAGCTAATTCTAGAACCTTAAACCAAGAACCAAATCGTCTTGTGAGAGTCGTTGCGTGGTATTTACCATTTTCATTGTACTGATCGATTGTCATTTTTTCTAGATCAAGCAATTTTGCTACATTTGAAACATCCTCAATTAATAGTTTATCAGGAACGTTCCGATGAAAAGTATCCAATTCATATTTCATAGCTCAACTCCATGGTCTGGCTAACGCCTCTGCGCTTCTACAGCGAGGTGGTCATTTTTAATCTTTCTGTAATTTATCATTCACAATTTACCATTCATCATTTGTAAGCCGAGTCTGTAGCTAGCGCTTGTTAGGGAGAAGTCTGAATTGTCGCTAGAATCCGTGCTTTTAATTTATCACGAAGCTCCTCAGGTGTAGAATAGGTTATGTGGTTGTACTGCCTTGTATCAAAATGCACATCATCGAGATCATCCTCGTGAACGATCCAAATAACAGGAATTCCAAGACCTCCAGCAAATCCAGCCTCATAATAAACACCACCTCTGTTTCCTGTAAAATCAGCAACCATAAATTGACTCCGTCTAATTTCTTGGATGATTTGATCACAGATTTTGTTGTTGTGTTCACTAAGGTCAACGCGAAAAGCTGTCGTAATGCCATCTGCTTCAATTGCTGGGCAAATTCCCTCTTCAAATATTTCTGTCATTTTTTTGTCAAACCACATTGCAACAAAAGCCTGTTTATAGCGTGTTGATTTGCTGTCTTGTAATTCTTCTATTCTCACCCAGCCATCTGATTCAATCGATAAGGTGCATGGAACGGAAGATGTTGGAGTGATATATTTCAAATTTGAAAATTGTCGCAATATGTAGAGCATTCCTTCGACTGAGTCAGAGAAGAGGATACTATGGTCAGTATCTTTAAATGGAATTCTATCGCTGGGATGTGTTGTCATTCTTGACAAATTCAATAGTGCTCTGTCAAGAATTTCAGTTGGAGATTTTGGGTATTCTCTTAGAAAAGTTTCTAGTTTAATAAGTGGTATATTGTCACGTATGTCGTCTATTCCGTCTGTAAGAATGTAATATCCTTCTGATTTCAACCTTTTCTCAGACGCTAAATGTGCGATTTTAATCCTAGCATCATGATATTTTGTTCCCCCGAGCATAAGGTTTAACTCTTCTGTAATCCCGATTCTACCACATCTATCGCACTGGATAGCTGTTGAACTATGAAGTACATCTGATTGGACTTCTGCCATCTGCTCACAGAATGGACACTTCTTCAAATTTATCATTAATACTTTCTCCCTAACAATACTTATGCTGATCAGCATAATGTGAATATTTTCTATTTACAGTACTGATAAGATTCGGATCAATATTTATGTAATGCATTGTCCCACAGTAACTTATGGATATTAATAATTTATCTGGGATCTTATCATGGTCCGTATAAGCTGACATCATACTATCACTCCAAATCATCCAATGGGCTACGCACAGCTCCAGGACCCTGATTCAAGACATGCGTATAGATCATCGTTGTCTTCAAGTTCCTGTGTCCCAATAATACTTGCAAGGTTCGGATATCATATCCTGACTCCAATAAGTGGGTTGCAAATGAGTGGCGGAATGTATGACAACTTATCCGCTTCGTCAAGTCGCATTTATCTACAGATTGTTTAATATACCGTTGTACAATCGATGCATCAATATGATACCGGCCTTGTTTACCAGTCTCTACTTGTCTCCACCTCCTGTCCTGAGGAAAGACCCACTGCCACCTCCATTCCCGCGACGCCCTGGGGTACTTCCTGTCTAAGGCATCAGGCATTGGCATCTGACCCCAACCATCACTCAAATCTTGCTCATGAATTCGCTTGACTATATTTAAATGATCCCGCAGCCTTCGTTTTAATTTCTGTGGTAACATGACCATACGATCCTTATCGCCCTTACCACGCCTCACTGTGATCTCGTTTCTTGAGAAGTCAATATCCTTCACCCTCAATCTTAAACACTCCGAAACTCTAAAACCACATCCGTAGAGTAATTCAACAATCAACCGAACTCTTGGATGCATCTGAACCAGCACTTTCTTCACTTCCTCTTTAGACATTACTACCGGAATCCTACGACCTTCCTTTGCCCGAATCACATCACCAAGATCACCTATCTCAATGCTGAATACATTCCTATATAAAAAGAGAATCGCTGCCAGAGCCTGGTTCTGTGTGGATGAACTAACCTTCTCACTTACTGCAAGATATGATAAAAAGATATTAATCTCTTTTTCAGCCATTTGCTCTGGATGCTTAAGCTTGTGAAAATGGACGTAACGTACCACCCACCTGCAATAGGTCTTTTCCGTTCTTGGACTGTAATGCCTGGCTCGTAACTCCCTGCGATACCGAGTCATTAATGTCATATCATTTTCTTGCTTGGTGTGGATAGGCATACTTTACCTCATTTCGCGAAGTACAACTTCAGGTAATGAAAAATTACCAATTCATTTTGATTAGATTTTTAGTGGGTTAGCGCTAGAAACTTATGCTTGGAATGCGTCTTCGCCAAAATATTTATTTATTATCGTGGTCCATCGTAGCTTAACTCATTAACTGCTGGAACACATAAACTCGATAACATGCCCATGCGTTTGAGATCCATCGCCTGGTTCCTGAGCCCGTCGAAGGACAGGATGACTACCAGGATGGTGAGCGCTAAGGAGTAATTTCTATCCAAATAGGAGAGGAGACATATACCCCTGGCCAACGAGAGCCTTCAGAGCTAATCTCCATTCGTAAATAGCCATCTGTAGCAGGAGTAAAGGGGACTTGGATGTTAAATCGTTTTTGCAGGTCAACCTCATGGTGTAAAATAGATTCCTCACCCTGAACCAGATCTCCCCAGTACAAAGCCACATCCAACTCTGCGCCAAACTCATCTGTACTCTGGCCAATTAATGTTATCATTATTTCAGAGTCGTGAAGAAGGGATAAAGTCTCGCCAATACTGACAATTTCAGTATCATGCGTTAGCATGAGATCACCTACTGGCCCTGTAGTGAGAGCTGTGCGTCTGGCCTTCATGCCTTCAATCAAATCTGGGACACCATTACTCTTACTCTGGATCAAGGTCCGAACCTGTCCCAATATTTGGTCTTCACTCATCCCAAGTAGCAGGGGTGGAAGTTTCACATGCCAGTTACGATTGAAATTGCCATGGGCATCAGATCCCCCAAAAACTGCCAGATGCTTCCCACGCAAAAGAGCATCAATCCATAATTGCCTGGACGCCTGGAATCCGCTTGATCCCGGTGTCCCATTGAGAATCTGAACCCCATCTAATTCGGAGTTATCATGATCCTGAGACTCCCAGAAACCACGCTTGAGAAGCAGCTGCTGTAAGCGCGTGAATTTGTAACCGGTATGAGCCGCTACTGAAACCGTATTATTAGAACGATGGGAGAGAACATCGTCAATGGTCAATTCAGAATTCAAACTGGGCCAGTTCTCGCCACTATCGCCACTACCGGGAAAGTATTCTGGATCATTATAATGGAGTAAATGAACCGTGTCGCCGCGTTTATTGGCTACACTGATTTCCTCAGCAGGGATCATGGTCAGGGAAGTTTCAGTATTCATGGCGGCAATCTGTTTTCGGCTGGATTTCCACTTGAGCAATTCAGGATCATTTTCCAGATAGTTGTCTGGCATATCATCCAGATCATAAGAGTGATCCGTGGTGGTGACAAAATCCAGGCCACACAATAGTGCCCCTTTACGGGTTTGATCCAGACTGGCTCCAAATTCAACCTGGTCATCGGTAAGAGAGCTATGGAGATGAGTTTCACCAGAATACCAGCCTTCAATGTTTGGCAAGGGCTCTTCAGCAATGGTGACCCTCAAGGGCGGCTTACTGAGCTGACGGTAATTGTCCACTACAATTTGTTTCGCTTTTCCTCTGATGGAATAATTCAAGCTAGGTATGATATCGATCTCACCAAAGGGTAGCTCTACGTCTGACAAGTGAAAGTCAAGGGAGGTATGATAGTCCTCAATTTTTTGATCTAGTGACCAGTCCCACACATGGACCACTTGTTCGTCCATGAGAGCGGTGATCCTCACGGAGTTCAGGGTGACCGGATAAAGATGAGCATCCTTGATTACGAGGAAAAGGGTGGCTGTTTGACCTGGTTCCAGTCGCCAGGGTGTATCGAAAATGAGTTCAGGCTCACGCTGGAAGTATCGGCTGAAGGGGATCTTAAATCTGAAGTGAGATTCAGCATACAATCCGATTAAAGGTATGGTCTCAAGAAAGCTATTTGGTATGAGATCAGAGAGGAAATTCATAAGTGTCAAATATGAATTTGTACTAAAGAAGGCAAGGATAAAAATGATGAATAGAGGATAGAATTCAGAAATCAGGAGTCAGAAGGCAGTCGACAGGAGAAAGAATATAGCAGGAAGTAGAAGACTCAATAGTCAGGACAAAGGTAAAAAAGCATCTCTGCGTCTAGGCGTGCGGCGCTTGTCCTGAGTACTTCGATTTTACTCAGCATAAACTCCGTCGAAGGGCGAGAGGAGAATAGGCTTTATGGCCTTAGACCTTCGACTTTAAGACTATTGACTTGTGACTAACATGGATAAAAAGTTTGCCATGATTTCAGACCTCGGTTATCTTCGCGCCACTTAAGAATGAAAGCGGGTCGCAAATAATGGGTAGTACATCAGATATAAGAAACAACTTGGTAATTGAGTTTAATGGCAATCTATGGAAAGTTGTTGACTTTCTTCACGTTAAGCCGGGCAAGGGAAATGCCTTTGTCAGAACTAAACTGAAGAAAATTCCCGGTGGTCAGGTTATCGAACAGACCTTCCGTTCCGGTGAAAAAATTAATGATGTCAAATTGGTTGCCAGCGAAATGACCTATCTATATGCAGATGAAAGTCACTATCACATCATGGATAAGGAAACCTATGAACAGACTGCCCTCGATGCAGACCTCATGGAATCTGTCAAAGACTATTTAAAAGAAAATGACACGATCAAAGTTTTGTTCAGAGAATCTAAACCTGTTGACGTTGAGGTCGCGGCTCATGTTATTTTAGAGATCAAAGATACTGATCCGGGTCTCCGCGGTGACACTGCAACCGGTGGTTCTAAACCTGCTTTCTTGGAAACAGGACTTAAGGTAACAGTTCCCCTTTTTCTAAACATAGGGGATAAGGTTAAGGTTGATACCCGATCAGGTGTTTATTTGGAACGCGTACGGGATTAGGAGAGAATTTATTTTGAATACTAAAGATATTGAACAACTCATAGATCTACTGGAAAAATCCAGCATCTCAGAAATTGAAGTCAGTAAGTGGGGCAAAAAGATCAGAGTTTCCCGCCAAAACGGAAACATGATGGTGCAGAGTTCCGGCTTTGATGCTGCTTCTGCTCCAGCTCCTCTAGCTGCTAATTCGGCGGAGAGCGAAGCCCCAGAAGAGACCTCATTACAAGGAATTGCAGTAAAATCGCCTATGGTGGGGACATTCTATCGGTCAGCATCTCCCGATATTGATGCTTTTGTTAAGGTAGGAGATCATGTTAAAAAGGGCGATACTTTATGTATCATTGAGGCCATGAAGATCATGAATGAAGTTGAGGCAGAGATGTCCGGTGTTATCCTGGATATCAAGATGGATAATGCCCAGCCAGTTGAATATGGCCAGACTCTTTTTCTCATCGAACCTTGATCCGGTAACTTATGTTTAAAAAAATTCTGATAGCAAATCGTGGTGAAATCGCCTTACGGGTAATTCGGGCCTGCCGGGAAATGGGCATCAAAAGTGTCGCCGTATTTTCTGAAGCTGATGAATTATCACTTCATACAAAATTTGCCGATGAGGCTGTTTGTATCGGACCAGGGCCATCTGCGAAATCTTATCTAAATACACAGGCTATCCTGACTGCAGCAGAAGTGACCAACGCTGATGCCATTCATCCGGGATATGGATTTCTGGCTGAGAATGCTGACTTTGTTGATATGTGTAACACCCATAATATCGAATTTATCGGACCTGATGCAGGAATGATCAACGCCATGGGCGACAAAGCATCAGCCAAAGAAACCATGAAAGCTGCCGGTGTGCCTGTGATACCTGGAAGTCAGGGTCTCGTTAGCACTCCGGAAATAGCTTCAAAAATGGCTGAGGAGATGGGCTATCCAGTCATTTTGAAGGCGACTGCCGGTGGCGGTGGTCGTGGTATGCGAGTGGTTTCTCGTCCGGAAGATCTAGCCATGCTCTTTGGTATGGCAAAGTCCGAATCTGAGACAGCTTTTGGCAATGGTGGCTTATATCTTGAAAAATATATTGAAAATCCCAGACATATTGAAGTTCAGTTGCTGGGGGATTCGTTTGGGAATGTTTATTCACTAGGTGAGCGTGAATGTTCTATCCAACGGCGTCATCAGAAATTATTAGAGGAATCACCTTCACCAGTCGTTTCTGAAGCATTACGAAAAAAGATGGGCGAAGCAGCCGTTGCCGGGGCAAAACGCGTGAATTATGTGGGTGCCGGAACTATCGAATATTTGCTGGATAAACACGGTGACTTCTATTTCATGGAGATGAATACTCGGATTCAGGTGGAGCACACTATTTCTGAGGAAGTAACAGGTGTGGATATTGTGAAACAGCAGATCGCCTGTCATGCTGGTGAAAAACTACCTGATTGGTTGGGCAATATTCGCTTACGAGGTCATTCCATTGAATGTCGAATCAATGCAGAGGATCCGGCAAAAAACTTTCAGCCTTCACCCCATTTAATTGAGAGTGTCCACTTTCCAGGAGGGAAGGGGATTCGTGTGGATAGCCACATTTATGGTGGATATCAAATCCCACCCTACTATGATTCAATGCTTGCCAAACTAATAGTTCATGGTGACAATCGTGAAGAGGCCATAGATAGGATGCTGGGAGCGCTGCGGGAATTCATTATTGAAGGACCCAAGACGACGATTCCTTTTCATATTCAATTGCTGGAGAACCCAGAAATTCGAAGGGGAAAATTCGACACGCACTTCCTGGAATCGTTCAAATACAAAGCCCCTAAAGAATAGGTCTGGGAGGCACAGAAATATTTTATTTTTATCCCGTTTTGAATCCTAGATTCGGCGGGATTTTTGCTTCTTTGAAGTGTTGTTGGTTTTTTAAATATTTAAATGAATCCGATCAAGGAGAAATAGTATGAACTTACCTGCAGATCTGAAATACACCAGCGATCAT
>CAZOBQ010000103.1:0-9273 GCA_964578155.1 uncultured Lentisphaeria bacterium | reverse complement strand
GTGGCCAGGGACGGAATTGAACCGCCGACACGGGGATTTTCAGTACCTTGCTTCGCTCTATGTATCAGTCACTTACAGGGACAGGTGTCCATAAAGTGTCCATGTTTGAAAAAAAGGCTTACAGGCCCAACTTACCGGTATCTTGTTAAGCTGCGTGTTTGGCGTGTTGTGGGAGTTGGGTACATAAGAATGTGTAAAAAGCCCCTGAGTTTTGAAGTCAGAGGCTATAAGTTTCAATTGATCAGCGATCTCTATTTGAGGTAAAGCATCTTCACAACCTGGCTATAATCACCAGCCACGAGCCTAACAAAATAGATTCCAGTACTAATCGTCTTGCCATCTGTAGTATGTCCATTCCAAACCACATCATACCAGCCTGCTGATTGATGATCAGATTCCAGAGTCAGGATAACCTGGCCTCTAACATCATAGATTACCAAAGAGACATTCGAGTCTTCTGGTAATCCGTATCTGATGGTTGTGCTCGGGTTGAAGGGGTTTGGGTAGTTCTGATGGAGTGCATATTCTTCAGGGAGTAAACTCCATTTGTCCACACCGACAACTTCATGAACTGTAAATGTCCACTCTTCTGCTGACTGGCTGGAGTCACTAACGTCAGAAGCCCATACTCTCCAAGTTATCTCCTCTGACCTTGGGAAGGATTCAATATTCAACCGAATACTGTTTTCAATGTTCGTATCAAAACTTGAGTCCCATTCGGCAGTTGAGAAAAGAAGAGTGTATGTAGCAGCATCACCCTCTATATCGATCGCTTCTGACCATTGGAAAGTTAGCTCAGTACTATCTGGATCTGAAATCATGGAGCCATCCTCAGGATACGTTAGACTATGCTCAGCAGGAGCATCATTTATGGGTAGTACTTCAAAATGCCAAAAGGTTGAATCAGAACTCCAGGTGTCACTAACGACCACAAGGATCGAGTCAATACCAAACCAGTTTTCACTACCACTGATATTAAGGATACTTGGTGTCAACTGAGTTAGCAGGTTATCAGTTCCGAACACCTGTAATTCTATTCCGTTAGTCGGTGTGTCTGGGTCTTCAATAAATCCCTGCAGATAGTCAATCCCAAAGGATAATGTACCATCCTCGTTCAGAGACGTGTCTGGTAACGTAGAGATAGCTGGCGGGACATCGAAGGATGGTCCACAGCCAACGCCAAAAGCTCCCATATTTGAGCCATCTAAGCCTGTTCCTACACATGGGCTTGTTTCAGCAACGTGATAATCCCCGCTGTCCGAGTCACAAAACTGCGGATCTTCGTTGATGTTTGAAACACCAGTCCACCCGCCTTCAATGTTGGAGTAAGATGCAATTATGTTAGAACTATCGCCCTCTAAAAACCCATCTCTGACGATAATGTTGGTGAGCGTAGAAGGAGAAAGTAAATTAATATTACCCAATATTGAGGATGATGTGATACTGGTCGATCCCCCAGAAGTCCATACAGAATTAAACAAGTTTAGGGGGTTAGGATCAAAAACACAATTTGATATTTCTACTTGGAAATTTATAAATCTGATCTCTGCATCAAAAAATGAATTCGATAGGACGACTTTGTTCGTGCCATAGGACTGTATAGAGAAGAATAAGTTATATTGATAATTATTCTCATCAATAAATCTCATATTATGAAATTTTAGATCCAAGTTAGTCGTGCCCGATCCATAATGAAATAATTTCGATGTTAACCCTATCAGGCTAAACTGGACATTCGTACCCACAATCGCTAGGTTTCCTTCAAGAATTGTCTGTTCAATAATGTTAGCATCAATTGGATTCAATAGAATGTGAGAGGCGATCACTAATGTGTCATGAGAATCTACATACATATCAGGAATATTATAAATTCCAGGGGCAACAAGTATTGTGTCGCCATTAACAGCCACACTTACACCGTACTCAATTGAAGCAAATGCATTATTTAATGAACCATCACCTGATTCATCAGACCCTGTTGTCGCTACGTGCCACACAGGTCCAAAATAACCTGCCCGTAAATCAATAATTTGTGACTCAAGACCTGCAGCTACAATAGTAGCAAATGCTTCAATTTGATTAACACTTTCATTTGACAAAAACTGAAATTCAACTGCAACAGATTCACCTGGGGCAACCGATGCATCACTGAAGGTTGTAGTAAAAAGCTCACTTCCAGTTATAGTTAATTCTTCAATTTCAAGGTCAAGCATACCCTCATTAAATATTGAGATCTGCCTTGAGACTGTCTCATTAGGTACCACTATGCCAAAGTACAATTCATTTTCTGACACTGTCATAATAGGAGCCTGAGCAGTTCCGATACCTGATAGGTTGACTGCGAGTGTATCTTCATCAGGATCATTGCCAGCAACAATCGTTAACTCCCCTGCAAAGGTAGTTTCATCGTCTGGTGAAAATGAGATTGCTAATGATAGACTATCACCAGGGGCTACAGTTCCATTTGGTTGCACAATTGAGAACGGTTCAGTGCAGTATATCGTGTCGAGTTCTAAAACTCCTTCGCCCATATTGTAAATATGAAAGACTTCAACAGTTGTGAGACCATCCATCACACCACCAAAATCAATTGATGTACTTTGTAGCTCAATGTCTGGAGATAAATAGTATCCAAACCCTGACATCGGAATTTCCACGAGGCCATTATCTGGGTCATTTGATAATATGTATAGAATATCAGCTACTTCACCATATTGGGCAGGGGAGAAAGCCACCATTAATTCAGCTGACTGCTCAATCAAACTATCTGTGAAGGAAACATCAAAGAGAGTTGTGTTTGTATAGATTGAGTCAATTAATAGTGGAGCATTACCATCATTACTAATGTTTAGAGTTAACTCTCCTGATACATTTACAAATACAGTGTCAAATTCTAATTCAGTTGGATTGATGACAATGTTGCTTAAGAAGTTTGGTAAGCCTGGTGTTCCAAAATCACCGGCTCCAAATATTGTAGATGATTCAGCCCAGTTAGCACCCAGGCTATTGTCTAGAGCAATGTCTAATAAGGCCATTGAGGCACCATTTGGGTCAGGGAAATTTGGACCGCCATCCCAAGCGACGGAATCAATAGTTGCTCCGGTTGAATCAACCAGAACTATTTCATCATTCGCATTTCCCAAGATTAAGTCCGAGTATTGATAGTCAAGAGTAACTCCGCCATTTGTGCTATACTCAGCATTATTACCCATGACAAAATAGGAGTTGGGGTAAATGACACAATCTGTTGTTATTGTATGTAGGTCACTTCCATTATCTTTAATTATATACCCTAGCAATAATACAGGGTAGGCATTTGCATTATATATTTCGATCCATTCACCGATATCATCACCTACGACTGAGGGATTCTGCATGATCTCAGTGGCTATGAGGATGTTTTCATCTTCAATGGCATTATACCAAACAACAGGAAGAATATCATTATAGCTTGCAACGATGTGACTGCGAAACTCAATTGATTCAGCCGTCCACTGAGAACCATTTATCCGAAATTTGTAGTCTAAAGGCCCTAGTTCACAAGCGATCCTACCACTATACACCTGATCACCATCTAAATCACGTAAGGCACCTGATGTCAGTATTCCGGCTTGACTTACCAAAACATCCACAAAATCCATCTCTGGCGAAAAGTTACCCAAGTATATTTGATAACTCATATTTACTTGAAATAGAACACTCGCAGAGTGTGGATGAGTTCCAAGAAAACAGAATGTATTCTGGGGAAAGACGACCCATTCAGATGAAGCAGAATCGGTACCTGCGGACATGAGCCAATCAGGATTACCCATTGTCAAGTCGGCTTTCCGGACAAGGGTGTGTTCTCCCATGGCGTCGTCCATGCCAGCGGCTGCATAGTCAGCACCTGTGGCATTATTGACATCTCCAAGTGCATCGATGAGTATGGTATCTAAACCAACTACTTTGAATAAGCCGCGAGCATCATTCCCATTATAGGCTGTTGGGCTGGGATAAGGCTGGATCCAATCTGCAACATCCTTTAACTCTTGATCCGCATTGGCATCAGTAATAACATAAGTTGACATTGCATCGATGGTTAATGTAGTATCTGGAAAAGTGTAAAAATATTCCCACTCTGTTGCTTCATTGCTGGTTCCACCAATTGTATAACCCGCCAGGTCAATTGCTGCATCTGTGGGGTTGTAGATTTCCAGTGCCTTATTATTACCACTACCCTCGATATACTCTGAGAAGAATAAGTCAGAGCCAAATTCGTATGTGTACATGAAGGAAGCAGTATCACCATCAACGGCTGCATCAATCCCAGCTTGAATGGTAGTCTGATCAGCAGGCACATTTATGGTCGTCGCAGATAAAGAAATTGTGAGTACGAGCAGACTGAAGAGTAAGCGTTTCATTTGGATCACCTTTAGGAAGTATCAATCAGTTTTGAATTTGACAACAAGGCACAAACTTAACTGTCTTTCTACAAGAGACAAGTTCGTGACACTTACTATCATGATTGATCGTGACCTACGTCAAGCTCCTTGCAAGTCGTCAAACCAATTCGGCATATTAATGCTGACTCCCGTCCCTACTCATTCCACCCAACCAACACACAGCAACTTCAATTGCATGGTTTGATCCCGGCTCCACCCAACCCACACACGGCAACTTGTAATGCATTCGGCCATTACCGGAATCGGTGTCCGAAGTTCTCCGGATTTTCCAGACATGAAAGGATTGTCCCAATACAAGCGGAAATGATTGATGATTATGAGATTGCTACCCATGAATCTTATACTCCACAGTATTTATCTAAAGAATTCTTGAGGTTTCGCCGTTTGGCTGGTGTTGCTGATGGTAAAACACTACACTCACTTAGGCATACTTTCGCTGCTAGAGCTCTAACAGAGACTAGAAATATTCAGATGGTAAAACAGTTAATGGGGCATCAGGATATTCATACAACAGAAATCTACCTGAACTTTCCAATTGATTATTTAAAAGAAGTGATAGGTGAGGTGTTATTGCCAGCATCAAAGAGAGCAATTGCCTGATTAAATTCTATTTTGTCTAATCGACTAGACTTCCGCGAAACATTACCACATGCGGTTCCTGATATAAAAATTAGTCAAATTTCCGTTATCCTGGAAAACTACCCCTCCCTAAATATAATAAATCGTAATCTTAAGAATGCGTTCGAGCTACGCTGATTAACCTATTTTTGCTTGTTTTGATCTATTGCAATGTTGACACAATAGCTGAATGTTTCTTGCTGTATTAGCCCCACCCTTAGAAAAAGGGATGATGTGGTCAAATTCTAGGTTTTCCTGAGAACCACATTCTACACATCTTCCAGAATCACGTTCCCAAACATCAAGTTTAACCTTTTTGGGAATTGCATCGCGCTTTTTGACTGTTTTTGTTTGACGTGCTACCAATTCATATTTTGGACGGTTTAGAATTCCTTGTTCAGCAAGTTGTCTATTTAGGAGTGAGTTTTCATCAGTCTCTCGACACTTATCATAAAAATCCATAACAACTTTAAATGAGGTCAGTCTTTCGCTATCGTTATCAATTGATTTTATCCAAATTTTCTTGTTACACGTTTGACATTGAACCTGAATAGATGAATATCGTTCATTTGTCTGTAAAAGAATATATGATGTGTCATCACATTGGACACAAACAGGTACAGGGAATAGCTCTTCAATAATTCTATCAAAGACCTGTTGGTACTTAATCACTTCACGATTTATCTCTTTGATACTATCGGCAACTTCACCTTTCTCCAAATCCAATTGAGCAAGGACCATCAATCCATCATCACCAATACCAGCCAATGCATACTTTCCACAATCTTCACAATGAGTAAGGCCACCTTCATTATCATATGACAACTCAAAATCAACATTGCTACAATTCGGACATGCTACTGTAAATGTTGAGCGTGAAAGAAAAGTCGATTTTCTTGTAACTAGAATTTCACGATTATCATGCTCTACAAAAAATTCCTCACCGCATTGCTTGCATGTATTAAAGCCATTATTATGTTTAACACTACTTACAGCATCACAGTCTAGACATTTCCAGAATTTTGGATTGAAGAAACCCATCACTACCTCCTAAAAGAAATTAATAATCACCGTTTATATTTTGTGCTGAAGGTTCCATATAATTAGGTATTTGAGGAGTATAAATAATGAAATTAAGAAAGTTAAATTATTATCATCCCCCAAGTACTGTTAAAATACATGTTTGATTATTGTATATCAAGAAGGGAGTAGACAAAGATTTTGTTTAAACTGGGATACAATTTGGGATACCGATTATTAAAAGGGTTCCCTATGCCTTGCCTATCAGGGCTCTGTCTGGCTTGTGCAGATAACCCATGATCAATTAGTTCCAGGTTCGAGTCCTGGGCGGTGTACAAAATATACCGTTCTAAACGCCTTGCCGGGCACCAGAATAGAAATGACCCAGCCTCTGCTACTTTTGGGAACTGTGGTACTATGGGTCATGTCTATCCTAGCTTGTTGTTCGCGACCCTAATTTTTATAGCCCTAGTTTACAAATTGAATAAAGGACTAGGGCTATTGAAATTCAGAATCAACCCAAGGTCTTACTATAACTTTTCACCAAACCTGTAATCCATGAGACCTGCAAAAAAATCTTTAGTTAGTGCAGGATATAACTCAGTAGCAGTCTCTGCCGTAAGTGTGCTTACATGAATTTTTTGAATCGTAGCAATAAAGTACCCATTTTGCCTTCCAATTACTGAGGCTTTCACAATTGCAGGATAATCATCTCCCGAACCTGGTTGAAAATATGCAACACCCGTGTAATTCATTTCTTCATTTTGGAATATTGGTATTGCTTCCATATTTTGTTCTGAAGCCTCTAGGCCAAACCATGTTTCACTATCATAATCCACCTGAATGGGTGTAACCCCTGTATATACTACCTGTTTTATTAACCATTGCATCGCATCCTGGGAAGGATCATCACTTTCTGATTTCACTGCAAACCACGATTTTGATTTTACCGTTTGTGTAGCATCTTCCAAGTTGAGTTTACCCGGATATTTTATTTGAACCATAAATGACTTATCTGTTGTTTCCTCCACAAAATCTAGAATATATTTGCCCTTGACGCTGTCAAGCAGGTTGATATCTTCTATTAAATGAGGGACAACATGAAATCCCATAGCATCAAAAGCTCTATCATCCTCTTTTAATGGAATCATGCCTTTTACCTTATTAAATGTAAGAAAACTGGGGTAAATTATTTCACCTATGGATTCAGAAGGTGTCCATTTCATCCATACTGCGTTAAAAATCCGCTGGGGTTTTGCACTTTTTTGCGGTTGATTATCTTTCTGTCCTATATCTGGGCTTGGTGATGTGCCAACACAAGAAATGGAACCTAATAATATCACTAAAGATATTATTGCAACAACTTGCTTCATGATTACTCCTTTTTCTGTTATTGTTAATCTGTACTTATTCGTTTCGCCAACCTAACGTCCCGCGCTTGAGCTGCTATCCATTGTATCCTGCGACATCATTTCAGATAGCCATTCCCTTTTAGTGAGTCCGAAGCAGCATGTTTGGAAAGCAAACCCATGCTATGAGTCTCTCAAACGAATTAATTATCCGTAAATCTATCTGTAACAGCAGGCCATTTATCAACAAGATCAAAAAATGTCTCGTGCCAATATTCAGGTAGTAATTCTTCATCAGATACATCCAGTGAAAGAGATTTATTAAGTTTTTTTGCCTCGAAACGGTATGCATGGAAAAAGCTACGTTCAGAAGCTGTAAAAATCATTTCAGTTTGCTTGAAAATATTTCGAGCCCAAACGTTACTTAGACCGCTATAAACAAAACCACCAAATATTCTACCACTCACCAAGGCGATTACTCCATCCCAGCTTAGCACTGACCAGGCATAGAGTAGTGTTCCGATAATGAATATACCGTAACCTGTTATACGATTATAAATTTTTGCTATTGGTAATAATAAAGTGATCGGTGTTACTAAAAAACCTGTAACATGGATTATCCCAACCAGGATAGTAGTCAATCCGATGATAAACCCTATCATCAATGGATCATCAAATAGCCAAATTGAAGTAAAGAAAATGCGCATTCAAGCTGGACTGGAAACCAGTTTAGAGCCTAATCTCACTCTGACCGAAATGGTAAAAGAGTATAAAAAATATATGGCTAACCAGAAAGACCCTGAAACAATTCGTCGAGAAACATCTATCTACAATGCTTTGGAAGTTTTCTTGGGAAACATCAAAATACGAGCGATTAATAAAGTGCAGTTAACGCACTATCTGGAATATCGACAAGTTGAATGTGATATTAGTTCTGCTACTGCTGCAACAGAACACCGAACTCTAAAGGCTTTCTTCAATACGCTGGTTCGGTATAATTATTTGCAGGAGAATCCGATCCTAGCTGTTCAAGCTCCGCGGAATCTCCCCAAAGAAATAATCATACTGACTGATGATGAGGTAAAAGAGTTCCTCAGCAAAGTCGATTCCTCAGACTATAGAGATCTATTCTTAATGTATCTGCATACTGGTGCGAGGCGTGGCGAGCTCTTGCCATCACGACCATTTACCTGGGATAATGTAGACTTCAAGCGCAGAGAGATAACACTGATAGGGAAGAAGAGGGTACCTAGAATTGTACCTCTAGATGATGTTGCAATTGAGATCCTCCATCGTCGTAAGTTTCAAGAGCACAAGGAATTTCCATTCAACTTCAATTACGACTATCTATACAAAAAATACCTGAGGTACTTAAAAGCCGCAAAAGTAAAAGCAACAGGTCTGCATACACTTCGTCGTACATATGGGAGCCGACTCGTTGAAAGTGGAGTTGATATCCTTGATGTATCTAAGATGATGGGTCACCAGGATATAAAGGTGACCATCGATCATTACATAAAGATCAATAATGAAAAGCTACATCGAGCAGCAAGTAAACTGAATGGGGTCTGGACTTAGGTTCAGCCTTGTATTCCGAAAAAAGCCTGGATTCGTCCGGGCTTTTTTTACGTCTACTCCCTAGACCAAACCTCTATACCTGGCCTACTTTCCGTAAAGCCTTACTGGCTATGGTATTCTATCCAGTCGACCCTTCTCAGGTGTCCATAAAGTGTCCATCAGGTGTCCCACCATGTCCCATTTTGTCCACATTGGATATATTTCCGTAAACCGGCCTAAAAACAAAAAACCCTCGTAAGTCTAAGAATTACAAGGGATTTATGTGG
>CAZOBQ010000102.1:0-9311 GCA_964578155.1 uncultured Lentisphaeria bacterium | reverse complement strand
GTTCTAGTCGTCAACATGCCATTATTCGTATTAGACATACGATTATTAAGTCTATCCGTGATTTCTTTGACTCTCGTGATTTCACCTTATTTGATACACCCATTTTTCAGCAGGCAGCTACAGAAGGCGTGGCAACGCTATTTGGTACAGATTATTTCGGCGAAAAAGCGTATCTGGCACAAACCGGACAGCTCTATGGTGAAGCAGGCGCAGCTGCATTTGGAAAGATCTATTGTTTTGGTCCAACATTTAGAGCCGAGAAGTCAAAAACGCGCCGTCATTTGACTGAATTCTGGATGGTAGAGCCGGAAATGGCCTATTATGATCTGGATATGAACATGGATCTAGCGGAAGAATTTGTACAGTATATTGTATCCCAAGTCCTTGAACATAGACGTCCCGAGCTGGAAACCCTGGAACGCGATATTTCCAAACTTGAGGCCATCAAAGGTCCTTTCCCGAGAATATCGTACACTGAGGGTGTTGAGATCCTCAAAAAGAACGGGGTTGATTTTAAATGGGGGGATGATTTTGGTGGTGGACACGAAACCATTATTTCCAGTCAGTATGATAGCCCTGTTATGGTTCATAGATACCCTGCCGCCATTAAAGCATTTTATATGAAGCGTGATCCAGAGAATGATAAACAAGTCATGGCATTGGATATGTTAGCTCCTGAGGGCTACGGCGAGATCATTGGAGGCTCACAACGTGAGGACGATATTGAAGCACTTATCCGCCGTATCAAAGAGGACGGTGCCTCAGAGAAAGATTATAGCTGGTACCTAGATCTCCGTCGTTATGGTTCTTTTCCACATTCAGGCTTTGGACTTGGTGTTGAACGTGTGGTTACCTGGTTGTGTGGACTGAAACATATTAGAGAAACCATTCCGTTCCCAAGGACCATTTCTCGGTTAAATCCATGATAAGAGCTAAGGATGCCGTTCGAGTTGCAATAATTGGTGCTCGAGACGCCAGTCCTGAGGGTTTAGAATTTGCCTATGAAGTTGGCAAGCTACTTGGAGAGCGAGGAGCCATCGTCTACACAGGTGGAGCCTATGGTGTTATGGAAGCAGCAAGTAAAGGTGTTCATGCAGCCGGTGGTATTGCGGTTGGAATCCTGAAGGAGAACGATCTATCCGGTGCAAATGAATATGTAACTATTCCTGTTATGACAGGAATGGGAGATCTTCGGAATGGAATAATCATCCGATCTGTACAAGCAGCCATCGCTGTTGAGGGAGCCTATGGTACATTATCAGAGATCGCTTACACGATTGGCGACAAGAAGCCGGTTGTAGGCTTTAAATCATGGGATATTCCTGGCATCATCAGCGTTACAAGCCCATCTGAAGCTGTTAATTCAATCTTGAACCGCCTCAAATCATAATGACATCTAAACTTAAAGTTGCTATTGCACAGCTAAACCCAACAGTTGGTGCTTTAAGGGAAAATACCGAACTCGCGAGAAAGACCATGATTGCCATGGAAGCAGAGGGGAATGATCTCTTAGTCTTTCCAGAGATGTTTATTCCGGGATATCCGGCACAAGACCTCATGCTAGAAGAGCATTTTGTGACGGCCAACCAATCCATGGTTGATAGTCTGGCAAAAGAAAGCGGGGACATGCTTACCCTCATTGGTGCTATCCACTATGATGGGCATGACACCTATAATGCGGTAGCCGCTTTGCAGCATGGAAAACTGATTCGCTGGATTCACAAATCACTCTTGCCGACCTATGATGTGTTTGATGAATGGCGCTACTTTAAACCGGGTCGAGACAACCAACCACTATCTGTTAAATTCAGAAATGGCCAGGAATTGAGACTGGGAATTCATATTTGTGAAGATCTGTGGGATGAGAATATCGATTACAAGATCTGTGACATTCTGGGTGATTCAGGGGTCGATCTATTTATAAATCTTTCGGCATCGCCTTTTGTATCAAATAAATATAAAGACCGTAGCCGATTGATACTCAATAAGATAAAGAAATATAGTAAACCATATATTTATGTAAATCTCGTCGGTGGACAGGATCAATTAGTCTTCGATGGAATGTCCATGGTAGCGGACAAAAAGGGCAGATGGGTCCATGTATGCCAGCAGTTTGATGAAGAACTTGCCCAGATTGGTTTATCTGTAACTGATGCTCAAGAATCCACTGTATTAATTCCCGATATCTCCAAGGATGAACAAATATTCAAAGGATTGGTGCTAGGAGTCCATGATTATTTCCAGAAAACTGGACATTCAAAGGCTGTTCTAGGTTTATCAGGTGGTATTGATTCAGCTGTTACTGCAGCCATTGCTGTTGAAGCTTTGGGTGGAGAAAATGTGCTTGGTATCGCCATGCCATCCAAGTATTCATCTGAACATAGTATTAGTGATGCAAAGGAACTTGCTGTTAATTTGGAGATGAAATACCTGGAGATACCTATTGAAAAGGTCTTCAAAGGCTTTCAGGATACCTATGAAGATGCCATAGGTGATCCAATCACTGGTCTACCTGAAGAAAACCTACAGGCTCGTATCCGGGGGAATATTCTTATGAGTTTCTCCAATAAAGATGGAAGCTTATTGCTCACGACCGGAAACAAAACTGAATTAGCACTTGGCTATTGTACGTTGTATGGAGATATGTCCGGTGGGCTCGCGGTCATTAGCGACATAGGTAAAAGAACGGTCTATTCATTAGCTCATTATTATAACAAACTTCATGGAAATGGGTTAATCCCGAAGAATACCATAGAAAAGGTCCCCAGCGCCGAACTTCGAGAGAATCAAGTAGATCCTTTCGATTATGAGGTTGTAGCGCCTTTAGTCAATTCCATCATTGAAGAACATTCTGATATAGACACCTTAATAGGCAAAGGATGGAATCCAGAGCTGGTAAACGATATTCTACGAATGGTTAGAGTAAATGAATACAAACGTCAGCAAATGCCACCTGGCATCAGGGTTAGTTCAAAAGCTTTTGGAATTGGCAGACGTATGCCAATTGTTAATCACTACCGTCAAAACACTAAATAAATCTAATCTAACTAAATAATATGTGCCGTTATGGCATGCATATATTAGGATAAGCGCCATTACGGCTTATATGTTTGTTTGGCATAGCCCTTGTCTATAATAGCGGCATGAAAAGAATTTGGACACATTCAAAAAATATATGACGAGGTAAAAATGGGTAAAGTTATTGGAATCGATCTAGGTACAACCAATTCATGTGTATCTGTGATCGAAGGAAAAGATTCTGTGGTTATTACAAATGCAGAAGGAGGCAGGACAACGCCTTCTGTTGTAGCATTCACAAAAGAGGGGAACCGTCTGGTAGGACAACCTGCAAAACGCCAGGCAATTACAAATCCTACGAACACCATACATTCTGTTAAAAGATTTATGGGACGCAAATTTGATGAAGTTGGTAGAGAAATTGAAGAAGTTCCATACAAGATCGTAAGTGGTCCCGGTGGACGTACTCAGGTACAGATCGGTGCTGATTCATATTCACCACCTGAGATCTCAGCCATGGTTCTTCAGAAAATGAAACAAACTGCTGAAGAATACTTGGGTGAAAAAGTAGAAGACGCTGTAGTTACAGTTCCTGCTTACTTTAATGATTCTCAGCGCCAGGCAACCAAAGATGCCGGTAAAATTGCTGGACTAAACGTAAAGCGTATTATCAATGAACCTACAGCGGCTGCTCTTGCCTATGGGCTTGATCGTAAAGAAGATGAAACCATTGCAGTATTCGATCTTGGTGGTGGTACATTTGATGTTTCTATACTCGAGTTGGGGGATGGCGTTTTTGAAGTGAAGTCAACCAATGGTGACACACACCTTGGTGGCGATGACTGGGATCAGTCTATTATCGAGTGGATGGTTGCTGAATTTAAAAAATCTGAAGGTATTGACCTTTCAAAAGATGCTATGGGTATGCAGCGTTTGAAAGAAGCTGCTGAGAAGGCCAAAGTTGAACTTTCAAGTACCAGTAGTACCGAGATCAATCTACCATATATCACTGCTGATCAGACTGGTCCTAAACACTTGGTTCTAACATTAACCAAAGCAAAGTTTGAAAGTCTAACCGACGATCTTTTCAAAAGACTGCGTCAGCCTTGTTTGAGTGCTATTAAAGATGCAGGTTTATCAGCCAGCGAAATTAACGAAGTTATCCTCGTTGGTGGCTCATCTCGTATTCCTAAAGTACAGGAAATTGTTAAAGAAATATTTGGTAAAGAACCAAACAAGGGAGTTAATCCTGATGAAGTAGTTGCCATGGGCGCTGCTATCCAGGGTGGTGTACTTTCCGGTTCTGTATCTGACGTACTGTTACTCGATGTAACACCATTATCTTTAGGTATCGAAACACTGGGTGGCGTTTGTACACACCTGATCGAGCGAAATACAACTATCCCGAGCAAAAAGAGCGAGACATTCTCAACTGCTGCAGATAATCAATCTCAGGTCGAAATCCATGTTCTTCAAGGTGAACGACAGATGGCTACAGATAATAAGTCTCTTGGTCGTTTTATTCTAGATGGAATTCCATCCGCACCACGCGGTGTACCTCAAATTGAGGTTACATTCGATATTGATGCGAATGGTATCATGCATGTGAATGCCAAGGATAAAACATCTGGAAAAGAACAATCTATCCGAATTGAATCATCAAGTGGTTTATCAGATGCCGAGAAGGAGGAGATGATCTCCGATGCTGAGAAACATGCTGATGAAGATCAGAAGGCACGAGAACTCATCGATATCAAGAATCAGGCTGATGCGCTAGTTTACCAGACTGAAAAGAACCTTGCAGAGCACGGAGATAAAGTACCGACAGAACTCAAGGCTCAGATCGATGAGAAATTGGAAGCCGTAAAAGCTACACAGACTAGCTCTGATAAAGACGCTATCGAAGCAGCTATTGCCAGTCTCACTGAGTTAATGACTCAGGCATCTGGCTCTATGTATGATACAGGCAAGGATGAGTCTGGTCAGGAAGCACCCCAAGGTGAGCCCACCGATCCTAAGGCAGCTAACGAAGAAGAGGTAGAAGAAGCCGATTTCGAAGTAGTTGACGAAGAGGACTCAAAAAAGTAAGCCTAAATCAATCAGAGGTTAAAACCTCGATTATTTAATATAAGTAATGATCAGTGATCCGTAATGGTGACCTGATCATTACTCTTTTAGGGCAAAATACTTTTTAAAATCATTGAACACTTCCTGCTCTAAGTGGTAGAAATATCAAAATGCTGCTGTAAATTCAAGGCTTATTAAAGGAGCTGACGAAGTAATGATTAAAAAGGTATCACAGTGGATTGGAGGCGTACTGCTTAGCGCAATAGTAGTACTGATTTATCTCCTCCTGTATAATACCTATCTATTCTCACCCATAGCTCTAAATATTGTGAATACCTATGTTCTAGGAAAATATAATATTTCCGCAGAGGGTAATATTACCGGCAGTCTCCTCGGTAACTCTACTGGCATACAAAACTTATATCTTCTGGTAAACAATAGAACTGATACGCTCTTCACCGCTAATGAAATAAAGCTATCTGATTGGGAATCAGATATAGGCCAGTCGGAATTCCTTATCAATAGCCTACTGGTCAGCGATTATTCATTTAACTCTCAGTACCTGGCTGCCATTAATATTCCTGAAAGTAGATCATCATCACGATCCTCAATTATTATTCAACAGTTAAAGGCAAGTGATGGCTCCTTAGTGCTGGGGTTATCAGATTCATCTGAGGTTATAGGGCTGGAGAACCTTATGGCAGATCTGTGGATGATCGATGGGTTCACAGGTTTGACTATCAAAACTTTGGATATTTATACATCCATATATGGAGTTGATTCCTTATCATTAACAGGTTTACTCAGTATTGATGCAGAAGGACAAAAGGGTTTTGATAACCTTCATATCTACTACAAAGATGCTGATATTAATCTAAATGGTGGGATAAATGTTGATGGGATACACTCCTCTATCACAGGGAATGGTCTAAAATTTAATTCCATTGATAAGCTGAATTTGCCAACTCACCTGGACGACCTCAAAGTTGACTATGATCTGACTTTCGTTTCGACTGCCGGTGGGTTTAACATTGGTGGGACTGGATCACTAAGTTTAAATGATACGCAATACCCGTTTAATTTGACTATACTCAACAAGGACTCAAATGGCCAGAGTATTGATCTGGTGTTGGGATCTGAGTTCAACAATATCCAAGTATCAGCTTTCATGAATACCGATGGGATAATCACAGGCGCCGCAGATGTCTTTCGGTTTGATATTCAGCCATTTTTGCCACCCAGTAAACTTCAGGTTCGTGATCCTATCGGTGCCTTGACATTTGAAGGCTCCCATAAGGAATATTCAATTAATTCAAGATTTCAGTCATTTATGGTGAATAACATTCAATTTGATTCCCTCATTACCGATCTGAATATTAGTCCATCTGGTAAGTATTCAATATCAAATGCCAGAGTATACCAGGATAAGAACACCTTTAATATCTCCGGAGAACTGTCCGAACAAGCTCTACAGTTGAAGGGATATTTTGGAATCACCAACTTTGACTTCATGCGACAGATAAATAATCAGCATATACTACAGGGACAATTACAGGGTGAATTCAATATCAATGGAAACATAAAAGAGCCCAATATATTTGGTGAACTAACCCAAGTGAACCTTGGATACGCAGATAGAGTGAGACTAAACGGCCTTACTAGATATGATTTCGCGTTCATTGATGGACTTCCAGTCGGTAGTATCGCGCTTCAAGGTAGAGAAGGTGTTCTCTTTGGAGACAGTCTATCTGCTTATAAATTGCTTGCCTACATCTCAGGAGATGAGTTTGAAATTGAAGACCTTCATTTTCAGGGAAAGAATAATCTGATCTCTCTAGATGGCTCCTTTGGAAAACAATCCCTGGATATTAATAAGTTCAACGTAATTATAGACGAAAATCAATTTAAACTCGTTGACACTGTTAAAATTATCAGGTCTCCTAATGGGAAATATGAAATCCCAATCAGCGTGATGGCTTTTAACAATGCAGGAATTTCTGTGCAGGGAAGCTATGAGCCTGACTTAGGTCTTCAGTTACAAGCTGAATATGAACTACTAAACCTTGAGAACATTACTGATTTCTTCAACATCAAAATCCCTTTTGAAGGCATGGCATCTGGTTCAGCAAAACTTTCAGGACTACTTAATGATCCTGAAATTCAGGCTAAATTGACGCTACGCGATGGATTCACTCTTGGGTATCCATCAGATTCTGCCGCAGTAGACATTACCCTTAAAAGTAATGCGATTGTAAGTAATCGTATCAATGCATATACAAATGGCGGAGAGGCCACCTTGACAGGTCTGTTACCATGGGGTTATAAAATGCGAGGTGATCAGTATAAATATGCTTCGCAGAATTTTTCAATTTATTTTGAGAATTACCGTCTGAAAGATGCCAAGTTTGTAGAAATCGTGGGTATGCCTGTATCCGCTAGAGCCAGCGGCTCTCTATCGATTCGTGGTACCCCAACAAAAACTAAACTTGATGGTCAAATATCCCTCAGTGATGCTCGATTCGATACACTTAGCTTTGAATCGGGATACACTGATTTTACGTATGAGGAAAACCTCTGGACTTTTGATTCTCTATCAGCTCAAGGGAAATGGGGGAATGGATTTGGAACCGGGTCGATGCCGATCTCATTGGATATGGTTGCTAAGGATAGAACGATTGTTATGGATAGGGACATGGGTTTGAGTTTTGATTTTAATTTGACTCAAATGCCGTTCCTCACATCATACATCTCATCTATTGATGCTATAGATGGTGAGTTTACCGGTAATTTGAGTTTTACAGGTCCATTTAAAGCACCCATTCGTAATGGAAAAATTAGTGGTCGTAATGCTCGTTTAGAGATTTCAGTGCTAGGGAACCCCATAACTGATATCAATTCAGAGATATCTCTGGTTGACAATACGATGACCATCGATGAATTCTCAGGCCAAATGTTGTTTGCAGAAAATTCTGCGTTGAATACTCAAGGTGTCGTAGGGCGTGCCACCTCATTGATTACAGACCTTATAGGTGTTGATGCCACGACGGACTATGCAGGGCTAGTCATGGCACGTGGCACTATTGATTTCACCTCATTTTTTGAACCGAGATTTGATGTTCAACTGAAGGCTGATGAAGTGTATTACCGTAGCACTGATGGGCTGATCGAAGCGATCGCGGATGCAGATCTTCAGTTTGTAGGTCAAGATACCCTAGATGTTACTGCTGTAATACCTGTCACCAGAGCTGTTTACTACAGCAATTTTACCTCTGAGGAAACCTATCAGCAAACCATCAGTCAAGTTGAAGGTACTATTTTTAGATATAATCTAGAAACACAATACGCCAGCGATTTACTCATTTCTAATGATCAAATGGAGGCTGAGTTTGAAGGCGAATTATGGCTGTTGGACTATGGTGATGGCGTTATGCGGTTCACTGGGACACTCACTGCTATAGAAGGAGGGAAATTCTATTATGTGGGGAATGAACTGACTATAGTATCTGGAGAAATTATTTTTAACTCTGTGGATTTTAATCCCCAAATCAGCATTGAAACTGAATATGAAATCGGCAGTGAGCTAGTAAAGCTAGATCTCACCGGTGATCTGAATGAACCTGAATTAGTGATCGACGTAACGGGCACAGAATTAACCCAAGCGGATGTCCTTACCTACTTAACCATTAATCAAAAGCTTGTAGAAGTTAGTTTTGATACACAATCAGCATTAAATCCAGTCCAAACTTACTCTGAAATGCTAGTAGAAAAGCAGTTATCAAAGATCGGTCGGGAGATAACAGGTTTAGATATTTTAGACGTTGGTATCAACCTGGGGGGAGCTGACAGTACGCAACGATTCCAGGTTGGACAGAGGCTATCGAAGAATCTTAAGGTGACCTACGAAGGCGCATTACAACCAGGTGATGGTCAATCAGATTATGAATATGGTCTGGAGTATCGGATAAACAGGAATGTTTCAATCAACAGCAAGATAAATCAAGACAACGAGGTTGAGCTCAACTGGAGGTTAAAATTTTCCTACTAAGATCAATCTTGTTTCGCATCATGATAGTGCTGGTCTTTATTGTGTCTCATACTTTGGCACAGGATACTGATGAAGCACCGGAGATCGTCGACATCAAGATCACAGGAAACAACTATCTAGGTACATCAGAACTTTTGAGTCAGATTCATTTAAAAGAGAAGCGTCTATTTAGTGGAGGTAG
>CAZOBQ010000101.1:0-9330 GCA_964578155.1 uncultured Lentisphaeria bacterium | reverse complement strand
AAACAGTTCAAGGTGAAACCTGGTATGGTCCTGAACGTTCCGACTCTCGATATTGAACCTGGTAATAAGGTCAATGTTGAGCGCGTACTGGCTTACTCTGACGGTAAAAGTCTTGAGGTCGGCACTCCGGAGCTGACCAACGTAGCTATTGATGGAACAGTTGTTTCTCATGGCCGCGCTAAAAAGATCATTGTTTTCAAAAAGAAACGCCGCAAGGGATACCAGAAGAAACAGGGACACCGCCAGGGTTATACACAGATCAAGGTAGAGGGTATTGCACCAGCAAAACCAACTGCCAAAAAAACAGCAGTCAAGGCCGACGCAGAAGTCAAAGCAGCTACTAAACCAGCCGCCAAGAAAACAACTGCCGCTAAGAAGCCCGCTGCTAAAAAGGCTACGGCTGCCAAAAAGCCTGCCGCTAAAAAAGCAGCAGCTAAACCGGCCGCTAAAAAAGCCCCTAAAGCTGATAAAGGAGAGTAACCATGGCTCATAAAAAAGGTGTTGGTAGCTCCAAAAACGGTAGAGAGAGTCACTCAAAACGTCTAGGCACAAAAGCTTATGGCGGTGAGTGGATTTCAGCCGGCAGCATTATTGTTCGCCAACGTGGTACAGCTATCCATCCCGGCCAGAATGTCGGTATCGGTGGTGATGACACATTATTTGCTAAAATTGACGGTATTGTGACTTTCGAGCGCAAGGATCGTACAAGAAAACAGGTCAGCGTTTACCCAGAAGTATAAACCTGTTTCATATTTAGTGGTTTGAAATCCCTCGAGTGATCGGGGGATTTTTATTTTATTGACTTCATGAACAAATAACTTCCCAGTGAATAATAACTGAGGATATGACTGTTAATTTAAAAAATATTGTATACTGTTATCTTACCTGAGATCCATTTGACTCGTCTTTGCGAGGAACGTAGTGACGAAGCCTGTCCGCCGTACTGCGTACTTGAGGAAGGCGGGCAATCTCAAGTTAGAGATCGCCACGTCCCACCTTACAGCTGGGACTCGCGAAGACAAATAAAAGTACTGATTGAATTTCCCCGGAGGATGCGTGAACGAAACGAATAGAGAGACAAATAGTGATGTTCAAAAATTAAATGATATGGTTGCTGCATTTGACCGACTAAAGAATGAATTATCCAAAGCAATAGTTGGACAGGATAAAGTCATCGAACAGTTGGTCATTGCTATGTTGGCTCGCGGTCATGCACTACTAGTCGGTGTCCCTGGCCTGGCAAAAACACTGCTTATCAAAAGTCTGTCAGAAGTACTCGACCTAAGTTTTTCACGAATACAGTTTACGCCTGACCTAATGCCTTCTGATATAACAGGAACTGATATTATTGAAGAGGATCATACAACGGGGAAACGAGAATTTCGTTTTGTCAAAGGACCCGTCTTCGCAAACATAGTCTTGGCAGACGAGATCAATAGAACGCCACCTAAAACTCAAGCAGCATTATTAGAAGCCATGCAAGAACACCGAGTGACGGCAGGAGTGGAAAGTTATGTTCTGGAAGAACCATTCTTTGTTCTGGCCACCCAAAACCCAATCGAACAAGAAGGAACATATCCTCTACCGGAAGCACAGCTGGATCGATTTATGTTTAACCTGCGAGTGAATTACCCCAGCAAAGATGAGGAACGCAAAATAGTTGGGCAAACCACATCCGGTGCCAGTGTACAATTGGAGAAGGTATTGGATAGGGCAGCCATTATGGAATATCAGGAACTCATTCGCCGCGTTCCCGTTGCTGACAATGTGATTGACTATGCCGTAGATCTTGTCAGTAAGACAAGACCCGATAGTGATGATTCCCCTGAGTTTATTAAAAATTGGATTGCCTGGGGAGCAGGTCCCAGAGCATCACAATATTTGATTTTGGGTGCAAAAACCCGTGCCGCCATGAGCGGTAACCCCACGCCTTCAATTGATGATGTTAAGGCAGTCGCTCTTCCTGTATTACGTCACAGAGTGTTAAGCAATTTTAACGCAGAAGCTGATGGTGTTTCGATTGATGATATCATTGGCAAATTGTTGTGAAAGGGAAGGTTTCCACTTGAAACTTAAGATCTGGATAATTGCTGCATTATTGCTCACTCAAACCATAACCGCTCAAAACATGTGGTTGTGGAATCAACGTACTCATCCTGAATTAGAATGGCAGACCCTGGAGACAGATCATTTCAATATCCATTATCATCAAGGCCTGGAGAAGATCGCCAGAAAAGGTGCTCTCATTGCGGAGCAGAGTTATCAACCAATTATGGATCAGGTTCAGGTTGAGGATTTTGGAAAAACTGATATTGTATTTTCAGCCGAAGATGAGATCATGAATGGCTTTGCCATGCCAACGAATCAGATCTTCATCTGGGTTAGCCAGAACGATGTTGCCGGTAATTTTGGTGGCTCTGAAAAATGGTTAAAGCTCGTGGTCACCCACGAATTCCAACATGTGGTTCAGTTCCAGGCACATCGCACCTGGATGGGAATATTCGGTGCCATTACGATTCCAGCATGGTGGATGGAGGGTATGGCTGAGTATATGACCGAGGTTTGGCGAGTGGGCCGTAGTGATTCAAGAATGAAGATCCACACCTATCGCAATACCATGCATCAACTCGATGCCCATGATGATGGATACGCTAAAGTTCTATATATTGCCTGGAAATATGGCGATTCTACTTTGGTCAATATCTCCAAACACAGAAAATATCTACAGGAAGACAGCCTGCGATATCCATATGCTTACGATTTCAAATCAGCATTCGAAGACGCCACGGGTCAAACCCTAAAAGATTTCGATGAAGAGTGGCGCCGGGTAATGAATACCTACTACTATGGATATAAGGCTCAAAAAGAATTGATCGAAGAGATCGGAGAGCCACAACCATTAAAAGGGTTCGCTAGAGTCCAAGCCGCCACCCTGTCAGCAGATTCATCCCAGATCGCAGTTATTGGTCGACAGAAATCAAGAATGAGGGACTATGGTCTTTATACCCTGAGCACCGACTCAAATAAAACCATTGAGCAGGTGCATTTTGGGAACTTTAATGGTGATCCAGCTTGGTCTCCTGACACAAAACAACTCGTTGTTGCAGAATATCATCGTGGGAGCCATGGCTCAATATTGAATGACCTTCGGCTTGTTGATGTAGAAACAAAGAAGGCTCGCTGGATCACTCGTGATCTCAGAGCCTTGCATCCTGTTTTTTCGAAAAATGGGAAGGGAATATTCTTCGTGGCACACCCCGGTGAAACTACCAATATCTATTATCAGGATCTGTCCTCGAATAAACGTGTCCAGCTGAGTAAATTTGAGGGAGATGTACAGATTCAGAGTCTTGACCTGTCGCTAGAGGGAAACTCGCTGGCATTTATGATCCAGGATGAAAGCGGAGATGTGGACATCGCGATCTTGAGCACAAACGGTAAAGATTTTCGAAGAGTCACCAGTGATCCAGAGGAAGACTTATTGCCTGTCTGGACAGCAGATGGGAAAGCAATCGTTTATACCTCTTTCCGCAATTCAACGCCCAACTTGTATCATGTTGATCTTGACAGTCTGAAAATCACTCAAATGACAGATGTGGCTGAGGGTATTTATTCTCGTCAAAGGTTAGCTGGGACTGACATGATATTGGCTTCCACATTGGCTGATGTCGATACCGTAAGAATACGTGCGGTACATCCTGATCGTAAAGCACCAGAATTAATCCTCAATATTCGGGAGCCATTTATTGCCTGGCGGACTAAGTCACCTGATATTTCGGTTCCAGTGATTGACTATGAATCGGAACTCGTGATCAATTCGGAGTATCCATATAGAGCGCGTAACTCTTTCAGACCACTCTTGAGATTGCTCCTGCCGGATGACGCTGGTTTGGTTGGACTAGCGGCGTATAATGATGCACTGGGTAAACACCTTATCCAGGGCGGTGGAGTGATTGACTGGACCGGAGCATTTGCTGGTGGTTATGTTAGCTATCTGAATCTTCAGTATTTGCCAGCTCTAAATTTTTATGCTTCCAAGAATTTTAGCTTCAATCTGCGTAGGACCTGGGGAGCAACTAATTTTGAAGTTCTGGATGGGGCTGGAGTGAGCGCTATTTTGCCTATGAACTCTGGTAATTCTCTAAGTTCGAACCACAATATCAGCACAAATTTTAGAATGGTCAACCGTAAGATGGTGAAGTTAGTAGCTGATGAATGGGAATCAGATCTAGCCTTCCCGGAAGAAACAGAAACCAATATGAGCCTGACCTGGCAATGGCTGAATCGTCGACCTGAGGCTGGTATGTTCACTCTTCCCAGGAGTGGGTATGGTATTTTGGGTCATATCGAAAAAACTATACCGCAGATCTGGGGCGAGGCTGATTATTCCAAAGTATGGCTGGAAGGTTTCTTCAATGTAGCTATCCCAAAAACGCCGCTGGTTTTTTATAACAGATCGAAGTGGGAGTATCACAGTGGGGGTATCTTAGCCCAGGACTCCATCGGTTTAATGTCTACATCACCCCTCTATTTTTCACCAGGAACGATCCTGAATATGGCAGGTGCTGGAATCTATGATCTCCCAGAGAGCTATAATCTTCGTGGTCAAAAAGGGAATTATCCGGCGACAGAACTGATCTACAATGTGAGTGAATTGCGAATTCAGCTGATTAAAGCTCTACCCGCTCATATTCTGGGGATAAAACTTACAGGTATAACAGGAGCACTATTCCATGATCTGGGTTATTTACCTGAATCGACCACTACGCTGACAACCATGGGAGCAGAATTAAAATTCAATCTGAGCCTGGGTAAAATGGCACTATTGACACTTTCAGCAGGAGTGGGTGGGGACACTGATTATTGGGAGCCGATCATTGAGGATCCTGACCTATTAGATTTTAAAGATGACCATTACTTCAGGCTAGCTTTAGTGAACCCTTTTTAGTTAAAGATACCAACAGTGGCCCTAGACAAACAAAAATATCTAAATCCAAAAACCCTGGCAAGCCTGTCGAATATGCAGATCAGAGCCAGAATGGTGGTTGAGGGATTTATTGTGGGTCTTCACAAAAGTCCCTATCATGGGTTCTCCGTTGAATTTGCTGAGCATAGAGCTTATGGACCTGGAGATAACCTGCGTTATCTGGATTGGCGACTCTACGGTAAAACGGATCGCTTCTATATCAAGCAATTTGAAGAAGAGACCAATCTCAAAGCTCATATCATGTTGGATAAGTCGAAATCCATGGCTTATGGTTCTGGAGAGATTACAAAACTGCAGTACGGGAGCTATTTATCAGCGGCTTTAACCTATCTCTTACTGAGACAGCAAGATGCTGTGGGTCTCACCCTGTTTGACACGGAAGTACGAACTCATATTCGTCCCTCTTCGCGCCCATCCATGCTAAACAATATTTTGGTTCAGCTGGAGAATATTGAGCCGGGAGAAGAGACTGCCATCGGCCGCAGTTTGCACCATCTCGCGGACAGAATTCACAGAAGGGGACTTGTGATCATTATTTCGGACATGCTGGATGATATAGAGAATATCATGCATGGTTTGAAGCATTTTCGTCACGACCATCATGAAGTACTCGTTTTCCATGTCCTTGATCCTAGAGAGATCGATCTAGCTTTTGATGCACACGCGAAATTCAAAGATATGGAATCGGGTGAAGTTAAAGCAACTGAACCCTGGCATATTCAGAAAGATTACCAGGAAGCCGTTGAAAAGTTTCGCAGCACGCTGGGTGCGCGATCTCGAGAGCAGCATGTTGATTATATTCCTCTTACCACCGATCAATCACTTGATATTGCTTTATTGGCCTACTTGAATAAACGACACTCAGTCAAATAATTGAACTTTTAGCCGGGATATTCAACCCTGAATGTCGTTGTGTCACTTCATTGGACACTCTATATTGAAAAACTTAATGATAAAAAACTTTACAAGACCTGGTTATCTGCTAAGGATAGTAATTACCCCAATATTGTTGCTAACGCTTTTGGGTGGAAACCTTATGGCCCAATCCAAGACTGAGATCAAAGGCCAGGTCTTTGATCAAAAGTCTGGTGAAGGACTGCCGGGTGTAAATATTCAAATTCAGCGTAGTAATCTGGGAACTACATCAGATCTTGAGGGATATTTCCAATTAAATGATCTTCCCCCAGGGAATTATCAACTCTCGTTCACCATGATGGGCTATGCCCCGTATACAACAAAAGATGTTGAAGTCGTAGCGGGTGTTCCAGTTGAGCTAAGCATTGGGTTAAAACTGAATGTTCTAGCATCCCCTCAAGTAGTGGTCACATCCAGTCGCAAAGAACAGGATATTCTTGAGTCTCCATTTTCAGTCTCAGCCATTGGCCCCAGAGAGATCCAGGCCAAGGCGGTTGTCAATATGGTGGACATTCTATCATATGAATCAGGTGTCTCGACGATTAAGGGACAGTTAAACATCAGAGGGACTTCCGGTTATACCTTGGGTGTTGGCACACGGTCACTCCTTTTGCTGGATGGAATTCCCATGTTGGGGAGCGCTGCTGGGAATGTAACCTGGGCAACAATCCCGACCTCAGAAGTTGCTAGAGTAGAAATTGTAAAATCAGGTGGCTCCGCTATGTATGGATCCAGTGCCATGGGTGGTGTGGTGAATATTATTACTCGGAATGCTCCCGCTGAACCTGAAACCCGAATCTCAACCAAAATAGGTGTCTACAGCCATCCAAGAGTTGATCAGTGGAAATGGCGAGAGTCTCGTGCACTGATGTACAATACTGAGATATCCCATTCAAGAAATATAGGAAAACATGCTGCCTGGCTCAGGGTTCAGAAGCGTCAGGATCAAGGCTTTATGGAGTTGAACTGGGAGGAAGCAGTAAATATTTCTGGTAAGTTAAAACTTAATTTCGGCAATGCTCACAGTGCCGCTGTTTATGTAAATCTGCTTGATGACAGAACCGGGTTGGTCTCTATTTGGAAAAGCTCAGCTAGTCCTTTTGAAGCTCCCAGTGGATCGGAGAATGATCAAACAGAAGGTCGGAAAACGGTTCTTAATGGTCATTACAACTATGTGTATTCTCCTGATTTGGTATTCAAGACCAAGGCAAGCGGCTATTGGAATGCCTGGGTCACATCTGGGGCGGACCCTAATGAATCCACAGAGCGTCGTTATTATGAAGAGGCCCAAGCTAGCAAAACCTGGGCTGGTGATCTCACCAGTATTTTTGGAATCACACTACAGCAGAATGGGGTTGATGCGCAGATTTTTGGGAATCATACCAGCAACTCATTTGCAGCTTTCTTGCTATTTGAGAAAGGGTTTCGCCAATTCACGTTGACTACCGGCAGTCGGTGGGAAGCCTACCAGGTGGATGGCAAGGATCAGGATCAGGTCTTTTCACCTCAGATCGCTTTAAACTGGAAACCATCGCCCTGGCTTGCTTTTCGGATATCAACCGGTCGTGGATTCAGGGTACCCACCGTGGCTGAGATGTTTACTTCAGCCCAGAGAAGTATTTTTACCGTAGAGCCAAATCCGGACCTGGTCTCAGAGACCAGCATTAATCGAGAATTTGGTGTAGTTTTACTTACAGGTCAATTAGGTGTTATCGATCTTATCAAATTTGATGCTGCTGTTTTCCATAATAGGTTTGAAGATTTCATTGAACCTGTTCCTGACAGTGGTGCTGTGATCCATTTTAGAAATATTGCTGATGCGCGTATTCTGGGAATGGAAATGGGTTTAGGCCTGAGTGCGTTTAACAATTTGGTTGATTACAAGTCCGCATTCACGGTTTTAGATCCTGTGGAGTTAGATGAGAAGGGCGAGATTCTGGATACCTTATCCTATCGTCATCGATATCATTGGGTGAGTTCATTGGGGATACATCATTGGGGACTGGATGCAGCTCTAGAATATCGTTATCTCAGCCGCATGGAGAGTGTGGAGTTATTTCAAGAAAATGAATTAACGGACCAGGATATACGGGTTCCCATTCACGTCTGGAATGCTGGACTGGGTACAGCCTATAAATCTTGGCAGTTTCTATTCAGAGTGGAAAATATGTTTCAATACTATTATACCCAGCTGGAAAGAAATATTGAAGAGGAACGAATATTTACCTTTTCTGTGGAGAAAACATTTTGAAGCGGATATTAGATAGAGCGGGTGTGTCATGCTGAAACATTTTAAGCGTCATCCTGAGCAAGCCTGTACTGAGCGAAGTCGAAGTGTCGAAGGACAACGTGAGACTCATAACATATCTATACTATACACTCTGCTCATTGTCAGCCTGCTCAGCCTCCTGATGATTAGCGCCTGTGATGATCCAACTGATCTGGGTGCTGTTTCAGGTGTCCAGGGAATAGTCGAATTTGATACGATTTGGCCAGATAGTGTTAAATCTGCAGTAGTGGTTATTTTTGATAAAGATTTAACACTTGATAGTATTGATGTGGCGGGATATTCAGTGGTCAGCCACTTTGTTACCTTTGGTGACCCTATCAACCCCGGTACAGAAATGGCAGAGTATTTTATTCAATTGGCACCAGGCGATTACTACGGGATGGTTGTGGGTCTACTGCTGGAGCCGGCCAAGCTGTTATCTAATGATGAATTATTTCAAAACATACAGGATTATATTGTAGTTCCGGAGACATCTTTTCCGAGAGGTATTAGAATACTTGAAAAGCAAATCAATGAGCAGGACAATTGGTTTATCAGGTTTTAAAGCAAATTTAGGGTGATTTAGAGATCGCATATTTTGATTTGCTTAACTGCGAAGCACTTCTAATTTACATGATCACGTTAAAGACAATATGAGATTCAATAAACGAAGGAGAAAACAAGAATGAGTAAGTTACTACGTCTATTACCTCTACTTCTAATTGCAAGCATTGCACTTGGTGGTGGTATGGTGGAAAACACAAACCAGAGTGCTGAGTTTACTCGCATGTTGGCCAGGGGTGCATCAACAGATCTTGATGCTGTATTTTTTAACCCAGCAGGTTTAACAAAGTTAGATAATGGGATGCACATCTATCTAAGTAGTCAAACCATCACACAGAGTAGAACGATCACAGGATTGGCAAGCATACCTGTTGTGGGGTTAACAACTATGGACAAAACATTTGAAGGAACCACATTTGCTCCCGTATTCCCAAATTTCTATTTTGCCTATAAAATGGACAAATTGGTTCTCTCTGGTGGCTTTGTACCCATTGGTGGCGGTGGAAGTGCTGAGTTTGAAGATGGACTCCCCTCATTTGTAGCTCCAGTTTCAGCTATTCCATTGAGCCTTGCAGCGGCTAGTATTCCTACGACA
>CAZOBQ010000100.1:0-9423 GCA_964578155.1 uncultured Lentisphaeria bacterium | reverse complement strand
TAAATTTGTGGCTCCACAAACGAAGGGTGTTTTGAAGTCTTGCTTCCAGATATGGTTTGCTTCATCAGCGGGTGTTAGTACTTCACTCTCATCAATATAGTCCACTTCTAGAGCTTCTAGTACCTGTGCTTCAGCAAAATGGCCGATTCGACATTTTGCCATAACCGGTATTGAAACAGCCTGTTGAATCTCTTTTATCATTTTTGGATCGGAGGCTCGTGCTATTCCTCCATCCCTACGGATATCAGCTGGAATTCGCTCAAGTGCCATTACAGCTACAGCACCTGCTTTTTCAGCAATTTCTGCTTCCTTTGGTGTGGTAACATCCATGATCACACCACCTTTGAGCATTTCAGCCAATCCAGTTTTTACTTCAAATAGATCTTTTGTCATTTTCTATCTCTCCAAAACCTTATCTTTCAACACATTAAGCACTTACTTCCACGTGCATATTCTCTAAATGTTCTACAACTTCTTCAATAAGATCATCAGGCGATGAAGCTCCAGCAGAAACACCGACTGAGTCAGCATTTTTAAACCAAGATGCTTTAATATCTTCTGCTCTTTGAACCATAAATGAGTTTTCGTTCATCGTAAGAGAAACTTCAAGCAAACGTTTCGTGTTAGCACTGGTAAAAGAGCCCACAATGATCATCACATCCGAAATGGGAGCAATTAATTTTATTTGCTCTTGATTTCTTCTGGTTGGAAAACAAACTGTGTTCACAAAACGCAGATCAAATATTTTCATTGTCAATATTGACACTATGGCCTGCACGTTCTCGATCATTTGCGTAGATTGAGATACGAGACCTGCTTTTTTTAATCTGGGAACCTTAAGCGCCTCCTCAACCGTGGCAATAACAGTAGCATCAGGAACCTGGGCCTGAATCCCAATAACCTCATCATGACCATGGTCACCAATTATAAATAATTTTCTGCCTTCTTCATTCAGCCGTTTGATCTCGTGGTGAATCTCATGCACAAGTGGACAAGTCGCATCAATTATTGAAAGATCTCTCTTTGCAGCCTGCTCCCAGACTTCAGGAACAGTTCCGTGAGCGCGAAATAGCACAGGAGCACCGTCTACATCATCCAGATTCTTGACCACCTTTACATGTTCATCAGCGAGTTGCCTGACAACCCTTTCGTTATGAACAATGTTACCCAACATATAAACTTTACCATGCTCCTTGGCCGTCTGTCTGGCCTTTTCTATGGCGTCTCGAACTCCAAAACAGAACCCAGCTTCCTTCGCAACTCTTACTTTGAGTGGCTTGATCACTTATTGTCCCACTCGATAATCTGTTGACGACAGGCTTCTACAATTTTTTCAGCTGCTTCAGACAAATCAGCATTCACCGTACAACCGGCTGCAAATGCGTGGCCACCACCACCGAATTTCATGGCAACTGTGTTGACGGGAATTTCGCCTTTTGAACGGAAGCTAACATCTGTCGGTTTATTTGGCATCTTGGTTATTGATACACCTACTTCAACACCTTTGATCGATCTAATAAAATCCGAGAGTGAATGCAAGTCATCCGGCTTGGCGCCTAGATTAGGCAATGATTCAAAATCAATCACTGACCATGCAAGTCGTCCGTCGCAATCGTATTTCAATTCTGAGAGTAATCGTTGTAGAACCACTAGGCGTCCTGGTGTATTTAAATTCTCATAAATATGGACATAAAGCTCGTAAGGTTTAACCCCTGCAGAAACCAAGCGACCCGCGACATTAAATGTTTCAGGATCAGTATTATTGAACCGAAAGTTTCCAGTATCACTCATCATTGCAGCGTATATAGGTTGCGCAATATCTAGGTTATCCAAAGCGCTGGAATCTATACCACTGATTAGGTCATAAATAAGTACACCCGTAGAGCTAGCTGTGGGAAAATCATATCGCTTATCGAACTGGGATTTATCCCCAGGGTGATGATCTATGGTGACCTTAACGATTTCAACCGATTCAAGATCTATGGCAAGTTGCTTTAAACGATTGTAATGACCGATATCGAATGCAATAAAAACATCTGCATCTCTCAATAGCTCTTGATGTTGATCGGAATTGTAAACAGAGAGCTCATCGGCCGCAGGTAAAAACTCCAAATTAGCCCGTAGTGGAGTCGGGTTAAGGATATGGACTGTTTTTCCTCTTTGTCTTAGAAATCTGGCCAGCGCTAATTCGGCCCCGAGACCATCAGCATCGGGTTCCACATGAGTAGAGAATACAAACGATTCATACTCATCAAAAATCTTTTCTAATTCGCCCCAGTCACGCTGTTCCCTTAATGATTCAGGACCCATTTATTTTTATACCTCAAGAAGCTTAAATAGCTTTATTTTTTCAATATTTCTTCATCTTTCAGATTCCATTCAAATCCGAAACATTGAATATATTCGTGAAGCTTCGGGATACAAACTATTCAGCACTATTTTATGGGTGTTTATGAAGATAATATTCATCACGTTTTACAACTAAACTTCTACCCTTCTTTTGTGGTCAGGAGAGAATATTCACCCACTAAATCAATCTAAATGGATTAGTGTAGTTTAGTTAAGAGAATGCCTTTCAGGAACTGCCGCTCTCCCCATGAGCTCCTCAATGGCAATTTTTGGATCTTTGTCCTCAAACAGAACTTTAAATATTTGTTCAGAGATAGGCATCTCAACGTCTGTCTTTTCAATCAGTTGATGAACTGAACGTGCAGTATTGATGCCTTCAGCTATCATTTTCATCTCATCGAGAATATCTTTGATCTTGCGACCTTTGCCTAATTCAAATCCAACGTGTCTGTTTCTACTATGCGTACTCAGGCAAGTCACAATGAGATCTCCCATGCCACTCAGTCCTGCAAAAGTTTCTTCTTTCGCACCTAAATGCACTCCCAGACGTGTCATTTCAAATAATCCTCGCGTCAATAGAGCTGCTAGAGTGTTGTCACCGTATCCCATACCGGCAAGAATTCCAGCTGAAATGGCAATAACATTCTTAAGGGAGCCTCCAAACTCAACACCTAAGATATCAGTGTTCGTGTAAACCCTGAGAGTATCTGACATAAAAGCATCTTGAACCTTTTTTGCAGTAGTAATCTCAGGACAGGCTGCCACAATGGTTGAAGGCATACCATTGACAACTTCCTCAGCGTGTGTAGGACCGTATAAAGTCGCAATGTGACTCACAGGATGATCAGGTAAGGCATGAGCGATTACCTGGCTCATGGTCCGAAGTGTATCATTCTCAATACCCTTAGCTACATTGACAATCACCGTGTTTGAGGGTATCACTGCTGATAATTTCTCCAGTGTTACACCAACTGTGTGTGAAGGTATGGCGACTAAAACAAGGTCTCTATTTTGCACACATGCTTCTAGATCTAATGTAAATTTAAGACCTTCAGGCAACATGATTCCCGGTAGATAATCAGGCAACTCTCTCTGTTTTAAAGCCAGATCGTAATCCGATTCCTTAAAAAACCACACCTCAACATCATGTCCGTTTCTCAACAGATGAATGGCAAGAGTCATTCCCCAGCTACCTGACCCAATCACGGAAATCTTCATAAACTATCCTTTCTATAAATAAAAAGCTCCTGATACAAACCAGGAGCTTTTTTACAATACGACTCTAATCTATTCGTATAGTACGTCTATTTGATTCTTATAGCGTTCTTCAACAACGCGCTTCTTGATCTTCAGTGTTGGAGTTAAAGTACCATCCTCGATATTAAATTCGCTTGGTAGCAGCATGAATTTCTTTACTGCTTCATAGCTACTGAAGTTCTGCATAGCTGCTTCGACTTCGGACATGAGCATTGCATTGATCTTAGGATTATCTACCAATGCCTCAGGACTCGTGTCACTGACTTCATTTTCACCAGCCCAGACAGTCAATTCCACAAAGTTTGGAACTAAAATAGCTGACACGAATTTTCTCCGATCACCCAATACTAGCGCCTGCTCGAAAAACTTGCTCATACAGATGGCACCCTCAATTGGTGCGGGAGCAATATTCTTACCTCCAGCTGTCACGATAATGTTCTTCTTGCGATCTGTAATTCTGAGATATCCATCCTCAACGATGCCAATATCTCCGGTATGAAACCAACCTTCCTCGTTGATCGCTTCTCTGGTTCCTGCTTCATCTTTGTAGTAACCGTGCATGATATGTGGGCCACGTGACAGAATCTCACCATCATCAGCAATCTTGACCTCAACACCATCAATGGTTGGACCCACGGTGCCAAACCGGTAATCATTGGGTGGATTCACTGTGATAATTGGAGATGTCTCTGAGAGTCCATAGCCTTCAAGAATTTTAATTCCTGCAGCGTCAAAGAAGCGACCAATATCGGCAGCCAATGGTGCCCCACCGCTTGCAAACAGTTTAAATTGTGTTCCCAGGAGCGCTTGAACCTTACTGAATACGAGTTTATCAGCTCGTTTTTTCTTTTTTGCCAATTTTTCAGTGAGCGTTCCAGCATTTCTAGCATCAACATACTCAAAACCAGTCTTAACAGCCCAACCGGCTATTTTCCTTTTAATAAATGAGCCCGCAGCAAATTTTGCCTGTACGCCTGCGTACATCTTTTCGTATAGTCTTGGAACTGACATAGCCACTGTGGGATTAACTTCGGAAAGGTTAGCAATAACCTGCTCCATTGACTCAGCGTATGTGATATTGGCACCTACATGTGTACCTACGTAGTCACCAATCCGTTCAAAACTATGGCTGAGAGGCAAGAATGATAAGAATTTATCCTTATCACTAATTCCCAGTCGTGTATTGACTGAGAGGATATTGCTCACAAGATTGCTGTGTTTTAACATCACACCCTTGGGATTTCCTGTAGTACCACTCGTATATATCAATGTGAGGATATCATCTGGAGCAACTTTGAGTGCTTCAGCCTCGAAGTCGTATGCGGCATCCGATTGTTGAAATGCTTTCCCTTTTTCCATCAGATCGTTAAACGAAATAACGTTAGGGTCTTCATACGATAATGACTCGTCAAAATAGACCACAGTTTTTAATTCAGGACACTGGCTTTTGATCTCCATGACCTTATCCATCTGTAATTTATCTTGTGCAAATACCAATTTTGAGTCTGAATGAGCCACAATATATTGGACTTGGCTAGCAATTAGCGTTGGATATACAGTAACGGATGTAGCCCCTCGCGTTGCGGTAGCATAGTCAGAATAGGCCCAACGACGGCAATTTGTTGATAGGATGGCTAAGTTATCTTTTGGCTCAATACCAACAGCGGCAAGACCGTAAGAAGCATTCTTAACCATTTCGTAAATATCTTTTCCTTTGTCTCCAACCCACTCACCACCAACTTTTTCTGTAAATAACGTTTTATCTGGGTGTGCCTTGGTAACATTAAGAAACATCTCTGCAATCGTTTTGAATTCCACGACAGCTCCTCCTTTTTAGGATTTTTAATTAATTTCGCTAATGATAAACATTTTCAAAGAAAAGCACAGCATTTTATTGACACTTGGGGCAGCAGAATGTATCATGGCTCGCTTTTAAAAAACGAAGCCAGGGTGGCGGAATTGGTAGACGCAGTGGACTCAAAATCCACCGGTGGCAACACTGTGGGGGTTCGACTCCCCCCCCTGGTACTCGACTTCGCTCATTAGGGTGAAGTCGACCTTGTACACCACATCATAATCTCTCAATCATTTATTTCGTTTTGTGTAATTTATCGCATATATTTTTTGCTTAACCAATGAAGTAACCCTCAATAGATAGGTGCATTTATGAACAACAAACATATTCCTCTTTCCCACTACCACCAATTCACTCCTGATGAAATGCTGACACGGGCAAAAACATTTACTAATCTCATGCAGAGCCGAAGAAGTGTGCGTGATTTCTCAACAAACGAAGTTCCTATGACAGTGATTGATGAATGCATTCTTGCCGCTGGATCAGCACCAAGCGGTGCAAATCAACAGCCCTGGCACTTCGTCACAATAGTTGACCAAACGGTAAAAAGGGAGATTCGACTGGCCGCAGAAGAGGAAGAGCGTGCTTTTTACGCAGGACGCGCCGGAGACACCTGGCTCGATACTCTAGAGCCTTTGGGAACCGATGCAAATAAACCATTTCTTGAGAATGCCCCGGTCTTGATAGCCATCTTTGAACAAAAATTCGCCACGAATGAACAAGGCAGTAAAATCAAGCACTACTATTCCAAAGAGTCTACAGGTATTGCAGCCGGATTGTTGATAACGGCCTTGCATAATGCAGGACTGGCAACCCTGACGCATACACCGAGCCCAATGAATTTCCTTTCAGAAATACTGAACCGTCCATCTGGGGAGCGCCCGTTTCTACTATTAGTTGTCGGATATCCTGAACAGAATGCCACAGTACCTGATATCAGTAAAAAAGATCTGGATGAAATAAGGACACAAGTATAAATGGGCACAAAGATTGTTTTCTTTGGGGATAGCATTACCGCTGGAAGTAAATCTGAGAGCATGCCTCTGGGAGATGGCTACGTATCTATGCTAGCAGGGAAATTCCTGTCTGATAAGACTTTTATGAACTTACAAGTGATTAACTCAGGAGTAAATGGACACACGGTTCAGGATCTTTTAGGACGGTTTGACGAAGATGTTGTTAAATATTCACCTGACCTTGTCATTATTAAGATCGGGATCAATGATGCCTATAATGATTTCGTTGAAAATGCATCTCCTTCGAGGCTCGATATTTATGACCAAGACTACCACAAGTTGATCAAATCATTTCAGACAGCACTACCCGATGTTCGTATTGCACTTATAACTCCTTACTATATATCTGATCATGGTAAGGAAGAGTTTTATCAAGTCATGACACAGTACACAGAGATTGTTAAGCGTATCGGGAAAGATTATGGATTGCCAGTATTAGATATTCAGGCAGTGTTTGATCAAGCAAGGAATGAGAAGTCAGCACAGGAGTGGGCAGCAGATCAAATCCACCCGGTGTCAGAGGGACATATGCTTATAGCGAATAGTGTCTTTACCTTTTTAAAACAAGGGTCGAACCTGCTCAAGCGATAGTAATCTCTCGACCCTTAACACTTTCATCGATTCCACCATCTTGAAATACAATATGACCATTCACAATAGTAGTAACAGGCCACCCAGTTGTATTCCAGCCATGGTATGGACTCCAGTTAACTTTTGTAAAGAGTTTACCATTTTCAATAGTCTTCTGTTTGCCCATATCAACAAGTACTAAATCGGCATCATAACCTACATGAATATGACCTTTATTTTTCACTTTGTAGAGTTCAACAGGTTTTTCACACATCCATTTCACAACATCCTCCAATTTACATAGTCCCCTATTCGCCCGATCTAACATCAGGGGTAGCGAAGTTTCCACTCCTGGCATTCCTGAAGGAGCTGAGCCAAATGGGTTCGCTTTCTCTTCATGAGTATGGGGTGCATGATCCGTGGCAATACAGTCGATCACACCCTGGGTAAGTCCATTCCACAAGGCCTCCCCATGTTTCATATCTCGAAGTGGTGGGTTCATTTGTGCGTAGGCACCGAGTTTCTCGTAGACGTATGGCGCACTGAGCAGAAAATGCTGAGGGCACACTTCAACAGAGATAGGTGCTTTAGACTTTTGAATCTCAAGATAACGAACTTCATCTTCAGTTGTGAGATGAAGAATATGTAGTCGACGTTGATATTTAATGGATAATTCAACCGCTAGAGTGGTTGCTTTCAAAGCAGCTTCAGGCGGCCTTACGAATTGGTGATGGTTAAAATCTGTTGAATATTTGTATATCTCTTTAGCTGCATCAATGATACCATCATCTTCTGCATGTACTGCAATTAAACGCGAGCCATTACCGAAGATCTCATCCAAATCCTTGAGATCGCTAACCAGAAGATCACCTGTGGAAGATCCCATAAAGATCTTAATACCCGGTACATTTTCAACCCCATTGAGCACCTCAAGATTCGTATTTGTTGCCCCGATAAAAAAATTGTAATTCACCACACATTTTCCAGCAGCATTTCTCTTTCGCTCCGCCATGGCTTCAATTGTGATCGTTGAAGGCTTGGTATTAGGCATATCGAAAAAACTGGTCACCCCACCCGATGCTGCAGCGATGGATCCTGTGCGGAGGTCTTCTTTCCAGGTTAAACCGGGATCCCTGAAGTGTACCTGTGGATCGAGAGCCCCAGGTAATAGATAGAGATGGGAGGCATCAATGATCTGTTCAGCGTATTTTTCATCAATCTGACCTAGTTTTGAAATCTTTCCATTCTCCAAAAGAACATCCTGTTGGATGATTCCCTGAGATGAGACGCAACGAGCATTTTTAATGAGAATTGGTGCAGACATTCATTGACTCCCAAGTTTTAATTGGCTAATAATATGGCATGCGGACGTATTGATCGAAACTGTAAAAGTTGCTTAGCACCCTTCGAGTCGCTCATGGTTGAACACAGAACCGGAGGCTGAGGTTCTCGAAGTCTCCTTATGTCATACCGGTATCTGGTCATTTCGAGAATACTTCGAGGACCTCAGTGACCTCCTCAATGTCCGATAGCCCGCCAATCATGATGAGTCCAAGATTTCCCATCACTGGTATAGATGACTGCGCCTTCCAGGTCAGTTCTATGGATAATGACCTCTTTATCTTCGTAGCGTTTCATCGTGACCGGTGCAGGGTGTTTAAATTTATTTCCGGTTCCCAGACTGATAAGACATAATTGCGGATCAACCTGATTAACGTACCGTTCACTTGAGCTTGTCTTAGATCCATGGTGTGGTGCTTTGATAATGTCACTCTGTAAAAGGCTACCCAGAGGTAGCTGGTCTTTCTCAACCTCGTGCTCAGCATCCCCAGTAAACAAAATAGATGTTTCCCCATAGAGTAGCTGGAATACAATGGAAATATTATTCACATTCGAGGGTCTATTATTAAGATCAAACTTTTTAGGCCCTGTTACACGTAGGTAAATTGGATTAAAGGTTGAATCAACAATACCCGTATAGACACTTTGAATAGGAATCCGCAAAGAATCCAATGTCCTCAGAAGCTTATGATAACTGTATGAATCGTATTCAACGTTTTGCATCATCACCTTCTTGACTACATGATTTTCTATGAGGAAGTGGGCACCACCAATATGATCATTATGAGGGTGAGTAAGCACCAGCAGATCAATGGTGTTCCAATTCCGGTCTCGTAAATATGGAGAAATCACCGTTTCTCCCATATCCTTACCACCGAACCGTAATCCAGCATCAATAACAATTGTGTTATTGTCAGGTGTATGTACAATTATGGCGTCACCCTGCCCAACATCAAGCATGATCACTTCTAACGCTTTTACTGTGAATAGATCGGTCCAAACTATGTACTGACCCCATAATAGAATTAAAATAAA
>CAZOBQ010000099.1:0-9425 GCA_964578155.1 uncultured Lentisphaeria bacterium | reverse complement strand
TCTTGATAAATTATGATCCTTTCAGATTCAATACATTCATTCCTTATACGTAGCCTGAAAGGTAAGCATATTCTAGTTAAAAGATGATTAGTAAATGATGGATCAGCACACTATTACCCTTCGAGGACGTTTCGAGAACCTCAACGACCACCTCAGGGTTCACCGGACCGGTATTTGGGAGAGTCTCCCTGTGGTAATTACCTCAATATATAGCTCAAAATGATCATGTGTTGTCCCCCACCTCTCACTTCTCTTTCAAGCTGATAATCGTCATCTTGAAAGCTCAGTTCACTGTTGTCTACTCGCTTAAACCAGGGAATCATCTGCTTAATTTCATAGTGCAGCGTGAAGGAATTGAAAGTGTAGCTAGCTGGAATCCCTATGGAAATAACATGCAGATGGAATTGGTAGAGAGCATCTATGGGAACTGAGTGGATATTGAACTCAAGTTCGGCTTCACCCACAACCGTAAAATCAAAGTATGCATGTTGGTAGCCTGCATTCAGATCTACTCTAATCCCCCGGTTGAATAGCTCGGTATGGAGATTCAGGTGTTGCGAGATACTCTTTCCCGATATTTGTAATTGAGCGGCATGGGCAATGGGGAAAAACCAAAAGCGTCCTAGCACAGGAGTAGTCAGCTTAGCATCTGCCTCCCACTGAGAATAGCCGATCCCAGCTTCCAGATTCAAACCATGTAGTTTCCCTTCAAGTGAGAGTGCACCACCTTTTCGGCTGAAATCCAGCCCTCCCAATTCCGGAAAATCGTCAATAATCCCTTTCGGAAGCGGATTCTCTATGATCATATCAGCAATGGTCTTCTGTATGGCCAAAGTCGGTTTTGCGAGCCACTGTGAACTCTCCAGGCCTATCTCCAGAAGTTGGTTAGCGTTAGTCCCATTAAAGGCTAGCCGACGATCACCCCGCAACTCATCTATATTAGAGGTATTCGTATAGTCTAGATAAGGTACAAATGCATTGTCTGATATACTGTAATTGATATCAAGAGTCAGATGATTACCCAGAGGCAAGCTGGTAAAGGTCTGTAAACTGGTCAAATTAAACTCACCCTGGGCATCCAGCTCATTCCCAAAACTGGGCTCTAGCCAATCGAGAAAATAACGACTCATCAGTGGGTCTTCAGATTCGGGATATTTGCTTATCCGTATGGGAGCGGTAACGAGTGTGCTTTGCTGGTCAATCCCCATTCCCCATAGAATCCGATCATTACCAAAAGCCATTTGCAAAGCGAAATCTCGATCTGTGTGTTGATAATCAGTATTTACGGGTATGTCTGCATTTAGATTCGAATAACTTGTACTTCGATCCTGTATGTGTGATAGAATTCCATATTTGAAACTGCTCCCTGCGTTTACAGCATATAAACTGACACCGGTAACATCACCGACAAGTGACTGTGTACCAATACCTGATGTACTCACTCGATAATAATCCTGATAGACATACGCACTTGAAAGTTCTAGCTTTGTTTGTTGGAGGTCAGCCAAACTTAGCCGAGTCAATGCGGGTTGATCCATTATATTGTTTAATATGCCATAGAAATCCTGAGCCATGATGGCAGAATTAATGAGTATAAAATACAAGAGGAAGAAACAGTGCTTCTTCCTCTTGTAAATTACGAAGTTCAAGACGATCAGAATTCTATTTTAGCAAAAGAACTTTATTCGTTCTCGTCTGACCATCATATTGAACCTGATAGAAATACAGATTCGATGATAGATCTGTAGCAGTCCAAGGAATGACATGCTGGCCTGCAATCAACTCTTCCTCAACCAGTGTTTCAACATGTTGACCTCTTAGGTTAAAAATGCTGACATTTACCATACCAGCAGCAGGGAGATCAAAACGGATGTTGGTCACGGGATTGAAAGGATTAGGATAGGCTGCGTAAACCAGGAAGCTCTCTGGTTTTTGCGATTGCTCCGGAGTAACACTGACAGTAAAGCGGTCGGGGAATAGACCACCCCAGGTTAGATCATTTCCAAAGACCTGCCCACGCCACATGTATAGAAAACTCAATGGTGGGTTGTCAAACCAGGCCGAGAAGTTGACTCGTTCGCCATCTATCCATACCACGGAATCTGGATAAGCAAAATCCTGCCAGAGGTCAAAGCTATTCGCCTCCATTTCTTCCATGTCACCGATAAAGCTTAGACCATCCATGTTAAAGTCATTTTCATAGGGTTGTATGGCATAAGCCAAGTCTACCATAAGCGCAAAGAAGTCATTGATAGTTGTCAGGGCCTTCTCAATATCATTACCCAATTGAAGGAACTGGTCAATGCCATATTCTGTAAGGGTAAGAAAATCTGGATTTGATGCTTCGAGCATGAGGATCAGATCCATTTCATCCTCAATACTACTGAAATCCAGGACACTGGGATCCAGGTTGAGAATAAAGATATCATCCAGCTCACTATAAACCGCGGTGATTCCATCAATGATCAGTTCAGCCGCTCCACGGAGTAATTCCATTTCCGCTTGGAGTGCTGCTACAGCAAACTGTGGAATATGAATGATGTCGAATTCACTGTTTTCACCGATGACATAGGGTCCAGCTAAATCAATCTGAGTTTTGATCAACATGATGAAGTGAACTGCAGTATCTGCGTCTGCAGTATAGGATAAGTGCTCTTGTAGAACATCCAGATCATTGAAAAAGTTTATACTTTCCCAATCATAAAGGTAGGCGATGCTATCTATACGGCCATTTTCCAGGAGCCGGAATATGTCATCAAAGGTTTCACCATATTGTTTTTCCATATCCCTGCCCATGATCATCGCCAAGCCCAGGTGGGCATCTGGATCATCAGGATTGATTAAGAGTTCTGCCTCCCAAATCAATTTCATGGCTTCCATGCGCAGGTCGAGGACTGCGGGCTCATCCCAATTATTCAGTACCACATCTGCAGATATTAGATCTAAGTTTTGGGCATCCAGACCTTGTGGGAATATCCCACCAAAGGTATAGCTCTCGGGAGTACTGGACCAATAAAAGTCCTGATATACATCGCCAATCTTTCCGTCGGGCATATTCTGAATTATGGCAAGAGGAACAATGGTCTTACCCTCCACATCTGCTCCAAATTCATAGGCTTTACCGCCAAGCAGGGTATCCAGCTCAGCAATGGCATCCTGGACTGAATCAATGGGTGCGGTATCGATGGCAAAGGGTACAAATGGCTGGTTCTCAAAGATGACTCGGACTGTGTCCAGAAATTCGGTCATACCGTCTAGTCCCATACGTAGCTCGGATATTCCGGGCATAACATCTCCATCATAGACTGCCATGATGGAATCCATATAATTCCCAAAATTCTCCATATTAGTTCCAATGGAGTCGCCAATGTCATTGAGATCATGAAAGTGATCAAAGAGTTTGCGGTCTATGACAAAAACTGTATCAGAAATATTACTAGCTAAAATCTGCATGGAAAATTCGAAATCAGCTTCATGATTATAGACAGAGTCAATCTTATGGCCAAAATCATTAACTACGAGGTTAGAATCAATATCGTCAATCAGGTTCTGTAGAGTTAGGCCTACATCATCAAAATTATTCCCTAGTGTCTCATCCATGTCATTCATGAAGTCCCGAAAGGCCACATAATCACCAGTGTTAAAAAATTCTGTGAGGTTTGTGAGCACCGTATCCATTTCCCATGGGTCGAGCATAGAAATAATGTCGTCGTCTATACGGTTAAAGACAGAATCAAGATTGGCTTCAATAGAATCAGCCAGCATTTCGAGATCTGCAAATGCGGTGTCAGCATCAATATGGGTCCAGGCAAGGGATATTGCCGCCAAACCTATGTAGGCCTTCATGGTAGCGCCATCATCACCGCCAATGGCCACCTGGGCTTCCCATGCTGCCTCTTTGGCACTTAGATAATTGATATAATCTGAATTGATATCCCCCTGCAGTACCAGGTCTGGTGTTTGAGCGCAAATACCGGCGACCATCGTGAGGATTAATATTAGTGAAGTATAGAGATTATTTTTCATGGCTGTCCCCTTTTCAATACTATCCTAAAAATATTTACCCTGCCTGAAGTTACAGAATCATCTAAACGAGTTCAAAGGAAACAGAATCAATAAGTGATGCAGCACACTAGTTTGTGATCATGCGGTTTATACGAAATAATCACCTTGCCATTATTCTGTTATCCCCTTGAGTCTCAGAGGATTACAGTGATCGCAAAACTTACCACTTCCTAGTTTAGTAATCCCATAAAGTATATATTTTTGTGACCTGGAATACATTTGCGATGAGACGATCATGATTATAGTCAGTTATTTTTATTCTTGCTGCCACACCGAAGACCCTAATTATTTGATTTTATTAAGGGTTGCGCAATGCAGGAGAGTATGCCATCTACGCTCTTTCAGAGCTGAGCTGGGGAGAATCATTGGACACAAGCAGATCTTGCTCGTCATCTTGGTGTTAGTCGGGCTTGGGTTACAACCGTGCTGAAGAAATAAAACAATTACATTCACCGAAAGTACCTATGATAAGTCAATACCTCGTCCTGTGAACAGTCTTATTCCGCCAAATGGTTAAATAGCCTAATCCTGTAAGCAACGAACACTGAATCCGTCCCTCTTATCGTTTTGATCGTGCCGCATGATACCCGTAAAGGCCCAACTTAGTGAACGGTTCCACGCTTGGTAACTATCGTACTCCGTAGTGGTCCAAAAGTAAGCGAAGCTGCCTAAATAGCCGTAAGGATCTTGGCCCATGCGACGACTAGCAGGCAATGCATTGAACCAACTTAGACCAAATTCCGGGTCATTCTTCAATTTATCAGTAGAAGTCCATAAGGCTGCATTACCTGCCAATTTACTCCCCTCATTCGTGCCCCTAAAATCCTTTTCATCTGCTTGGCTCTGGCTCATACCCAGTGCCATCTCCAGCTCTTTCCATTCTGCATCTGTGGGAACATGCCAACCCTCAGGAGCAAGATTTCTGCTATCTGCCACCGCATACCAGTTATACAACGCCCCATAAGTGTCTCCATTACTGCTGTTATTATCATAGAAGCAATAGGCTCCACTCATAGTTTTTGCCCAATTAGTGTCTACTGGCACATGTGAGATTTCTGTGCCATCACGATAATGCATCACATTCAAATTCTCTGCCATCCATACTTGATTACCAATTTTTACTGTTTGGTATTCGTTGCCGTCAATATCTGTCATTTCTCCTCTGGGATCTTCTATTACCAATGCAATGGAAGGCAGGCTTGTCAATTCTCTTAATTTTGCTACTACACTGGTATTACCTATTGATACTCCAGTAGCAATTCCATCGCCTGTTATAGATGCAATATTTGTATTTTCTGATTCCCAACTAAACGAAAGTCCTGAAATATCATCACCATTCTCATCCTTACCAATAGCAGTAAATTGAACAGTGGAATCAATAATTATAGCTAAACTACTTTGTTGTATTTCAATTGAAACGACAGGATCATAAACAGTCATTGAAACTTGGTTACTTTCAATACTGCCGGATTTTGCTGTAATAGTTGTGACACCAGCAGAAAGCCCTGTAAACAGCCCGTTCTCATCTATCGTTCCCACAGTAGGAGAGCTTGATGCCCAGGTAAATGTTAAATCCGGAATAACTTCCATATCCACATCTCTACCAACTGCAGTAAATTGCTGTGTAGAATCAACTTCAATGTTTACATCATGTGCACCAACCTCAATAATATTAAGCGATCCAACTCCTGTCTCTTCGCAAGTCTGGAACATCACAATAAATATTGTTACCCATAATACTGTTGAAATAAAATGCTTCATCATTCCCCTCCTGTTTGACTGTCCCCAATTTTCATAGCTATGTGGATGAGTCTTAGGTGATGTAGATCGAGATCGATTGTGGATTTGGGCTGAAGATAGTGTACTACCTGCGTAAGAACAAGTATTACAGGATTTTGTGTTTGATAGACCTGTTAGCTCTCACCCTCAGAGAACAAAAAAGCCCTCCATGATGGAAAGCTTTGATGTTGCTGAGCTTGACTATAAGATCGTGGGTGGGCATTAAACTTTTAAATATCTAAAGACTTAATCAATACCCATTTTTTTCAATGTATTCTGTGAAGATTTGCTATCTGGATTCATCTTTACAGCCTTCTGATACTGAATCTTTGCTCCCTCTAAATCCCCTAATATTAGTAGAGCCTCACCATAGCTGTCATAGACATTCCAGACATTTGGGAATAGCTCCAGATTCATCTTGAACACCTGGAGTGCTAACTCCAATTCATCCAATCGCATAAACATATAGCCAGCCTGATTTATCATGCGTACCAGATCAGGATATTTTGTTTTGTAAATTCCTTGATGGAAAATAATGTCGCTACAGGCAGCCGAAACATCCACCCTAGGGAAGTACCTCAGAGCTAGCACATAGTCCTTTTGTTCCCATCGCTCAACGCTATCTGACTGTATCCAGTGGCTGACCAGGTCAACCAGATCGGGTATATAGGATTTGCGGGATGCTGAAGTGATGGCATCGACCTGCAGACCTGCTTCAGGTTGCCAATCAGCCCCGCCTGATGTCACTAGCAGAAGGATCTTTTCAGGATCATTTGCTCTATCGATAAAGCCGGCAGCATCACGATTCAAAACAGCCATGAAGGTGTTCAGAATCAAAATTTTATCCCAATCTCCATCCTGGTTTTCCTCGATATTTCTCAGATCAACGCCCTTGACATGCAATGGTGACACCCTCAGAGAATCGACCAGTACTCTGACGAATGCGTCTTTAAACTGACTGCCCTGTGTGGCTATGAGGATGGATCTTTCCGGATTCTCGCAGGTGATCTCAAAGGGTTCTGCCTTCCTTGGGTAATTGACGATCAAATAGGTGGCACCAGCTACAAGGATCAGGGTTAGCACGCCGATCACTAGAATAGCACTAATTTTCAGGATCAGGCGTTTCATGACTGACCCAGATAATGGTAGGGTAAGAAATACTGCATTTGAGCTGCTCCCCGCTCCCAAAGTTTTTCTATCGCGGTAAAACTAATCAGAATCATTTGCTAAATAGCATGATTTCTATGAAAGGCAAAGAAGCTAGATAAATGGTTCGTGGAGAGTATTATTCCTCGTTCAGAAGATCGTAAAACTTTACGATGGTGGTTCTTTCGCTTCACACCCTTAGTAAAACAAAAAAGCCCTCCCGGATTAGACCGGACATTGAGCTCGTCGAAATGACCGGAGAGCAGCTAATCGAGATTTGGCTGAGCGTCGGTACTACGTACCTCCCTCGCCTTCCTACGCGACTTGCCGCTGGCAACTCACTTCGGATGAACTCCGGCGCATACGCGCCAGTTCGTTAAACTCTGCCCCTCAACAAAACAAAAAAGGCTCCCTGAGGGGAACCTTTTTTGTTTGCTCCGGAGGAGAGATTTGAACTCCCGACCTGGTGATTAACAGTCACTCGCTCTACCGCTGTATATCATTGACTATCAGCATATTAGGGACTGTATTGAAAAGTTGTATCCCGTATGTATCCCAAAATATGTGAATTTATTGTCAATTATTCATGTATTTCACAGTCTCACAAAAGTAATATATTAGTTGAGAATATTACTAAATCTTGGGAGGCTAAAATGCCAACGAGAAAAGAGATTCGTGAGCAGTATAGTAATACACCTTTCCATTATTGGAAAGAGGAATCCAGGAATGGTATTAAAGTAAATTGTTATTCTGAGGTTTTATTAGATTCCATACCAAGTGTTTATTTGAGTTCACACTTAGTCCAAAAAGCCTCTCTCTCTAGAAAAGTATCCCAATGGATTCAGGCTTGGCCTGAAAAGATTAGAAGTATGCCCATTATCGATCCAGAATTTCATAAGGTTTCTTATCGCCCCTTACACTTGCTAGGATTTACGGACAACGATTTAAAAGACTTCTATTCTCATTGGAAAGAATCAACCTGGAGAAAGTTGGAGAACGCGATAACTGCTCTTGAAACTATCACAACCACTCCTGTGGATATATCCTATACTTGTAGAGATGAACTTCAGGCTCTAAAGATAAATTATGAGGGACATCTTAAAGTATTGAGACGTGAAAAACCTAATGCGATGAAACTCTATGTGAGAGGCTTCCTTCCACTAGTTTCTGTGCTCCACCGTAGAGGATTGAATGCATATAAAATCCAACAATTACTGTTGCTTTTCCTTGAGGAGTTTGATTTTCCGCTCTCTGATGACTTTGATAGGCATAAACGAATTTATCGAGCAGTTAAAGCGCTTGGATTTCCAGAATATTATGAAAGTCAAGATATACCTAATAACCTGAACCCATAGGGTTCTAAAGTGACCCAACTCGGGTTACTTGTCAGCCTTAACTCCCCCCCCTATTTTTTTGTAATAGCTCCTGTAAACAAAAAAGGAGCTTTATATGAAAAGAAGAAAGCAAAAACATCTCACAAGAAAAGACCTGATTCTGCACACTGGTGCAACTGTTAATCAAATCCAGTATTTGAGGGAGATGCGTCGCTTGCCAATTGCTCGCAGCTCGAAGGGTGCAGGTTTCCCAGTTTTGTACAAACAAGAGGCCATTGAAGTAATTATTGATCATTTGTCTAAGGGGAATATTGATGAATGACATCGCCGAGATAATTGCCCGCTTGGAACGAATTGAAAAAAAAAGATCAGTTAAGCCCTCACCTTTTCTCACCGTCGAGGAGGCCTCTGAATATGCTCGTCAAAGTAAAAGCACTATTCGTAGGTGGATCAATTCAGGAGCTCTAATCGCTAGGAGAGTAAATCGGGGAAAGCTCATCATTCATCGCAGAGATGTGGATGCACTAATTATTCTCGAATCACAAAAACCAACTAAAATTCAAAGGCAGGTGCTCAATGATTACTCCATATGAGAAATGTCCACAATTTGAAAGATGCTCGGTTAATGCTTGTCCCCTTCATCCAGATTACCCGGAGCTAACATCATCTCCGCTCGATCCAGAAACGGTGTGCAAGGCACAACGGCCAACTCGAGTGGCAATCGCTAATCAATTCCATGAATCTCTAAGATTTGGTGGATTGACTGTCAAAGAACATGACAAAAAAACCCGACGTGAGAACCGTACACCTATGGAGGTGCAGCTAGATCTCGAATGGGGAAAAGAGATGCGTGATATTAAGGCGCTCAGAAAATCGGAATTATAAGGTATATGTAAGTATGCCTAGCATCTATCTGGGTATGAATCCCTTGGATATTACATGAGTAAGTCACCGAAAGCAGGATTCTATATGTATGCCCAACTTTGGGACAGTCCAGCCTGGCAGGGTCTTACTAAGCCAGCTCAAAATTTACTTTTTGCTTTGGCTACTGAGGTGAGATACAATCGAGCTAAGAGTCGTAAGCCTAAAACCTATCTCAAT
>CAZOBQ010000098.1:0-9506 GCA_964578155.1 uncultured Lentisphaeria bacterium | reverse complement strand
AAACTTTTTGATGTCATTTTTTCTCGTTTCATTTTGTCATGTCCTGTATTTTTTATTATGCGTCATCGCCAAGATCTAGCGGACAACAATAAATTTCCTATAGGCTGATCTTCCATCAGGTACTTCAAAGTGGGCAATATAGATCCCGCTGACCATAACTTGCCGTCTGTCAGTATTAAGCAGCCAGTATTCATCCCCACTACCATCTGTGTGTTCAATTGTTTTGATAAGATCACCACGTTCGGTGTAGATCCGAATAGTACATTTTCCCGGAATATCATAAAAAGCGAGTCTATCTGGTTGACCAACGAACGCATTTTGTTGGATATTGAATGGATTTGGAACTACGCGAATCGCCTCAAATGTCTGTCCTTCTCGCCTTCTTAAGGTTGCCGCTTCAGTAGTTTTCGTATAAAAGCGACTACTATGCAATGAGCCGGATGGATTCATATTTGTATTATTTTCACTTCCATCATCAAAAGCCAATAGATAGTAAAAATAGTCCTGCCCCCGAACCGGAGATGTATCTTCATATTCATACCGCAGAAGGGGATTATCTGTACCTACACCACAGGCGAATATCTCCTCATATGTTGTATCTGGTTTACCTATGGCCCGATACAATCTATAGCCGCCAAAATCTGCATCTGATTCAGAGGCACTGGCAATCCAACTGGTGTAAATACGGTCACCACCTGACTCTACGTTAAAACTCTCAGGTGGTAATGGTGGCTGTGGAATTAGAAAACCGGAATCATAATTGCGTTTTGCTCGGCTAAATGTGAGCATGATGGAGTCTTTTCCTGTATAGACCCAGGAATTTTTAAAGACGTTCATGTCATCAGTTTGACTTCCATCCGGTAGATCAAATGGACCATTATCACCGGAGTCATCATACGCCTGCTTCCAACGCTCTCCGATTAGCTCACAGGTCTCACGATCAAGTCCATTAATACCCTCTGCCTCAACGATAGTAATACTTTCACCATGTGCCAGGTCAAAGGGTCCATACGTCATCATGACATTTGTACCACCACCGTCTCCGTGAAGTGTCCAGGGATCAATAGGATCAGTAATACTCGTCATGTTGCCATCAAACCGGTCCGTACCACCGTAGTTGGGTCCTAAATGAGGATTTCCGCTGAGCATATCATAGAGATCAGCCATTTCTGGAGCGTTCTCAGCTCGTTGATCACCAATATCGGGATAGATATCACCGGCATGCCAACCCAGAAATGCGGGTTGTGTAATCCAATCACTGTTGTCAGTCGCTGATTTATCCACATGAATAACTACTGATCCGGCGTGATGCGGTGAGGTCAAACGGCCATTTTTTGAAAGATCCGGCCCACCAATATTATCAAAAGCATTATTTTCACCCTGGCCTGCCCATGAGAATCCAGCTCGCAACCAATTTACAATAGGATTCTGTGGGGTTATTTCCTCTTGATAATGAGCGCTATAATTCTCACCACGGCTTGTCACCCAGGTATGTTTTCCCCAACTCTGACCATCGCCTATAGTCCAATTTGCTTCGCGTCCCATAGAATACCGGGTGCCCCAACCCACTCTGACTCCATTCAATGGACTATCAAGTTCGATCTCAGCATCCCAGTCTACATTACCAGTATTGGTGAAAGTGATTTCTTTAATAAAGTAATTATCATGATATTGCTGGCTAAAAACATATATCTTGCGAGTCATGGTTAAGCCCATAGACGAATTTACCACATTGGTAATAATCCGATCCGCAATCTGCTTGTCATCAATCGTATCAATATCACCTGCAAATATTGCCCTTAAATCTTCACCATCAACATAAACATTTGGTGGTTTAAATTTTGCAGACTGGGTTAATTCCATTGGATACAAGCCAACTCCCTCTGCACCCTGCGTATAGTAGACTCCGTAGTGTGGCCAGAAGGCACCATTCTTGTCCTTAAAATCCTGAACGGCCGCCCAGGAGCGTTTTATTACAGCATTGTCTTGAAAAGAGTAATCTGCCGGCCATATCAAACCTTCATAATAGGTATTATTCCATGCTCTTTCAGAGCCATATGCTGAGAAGTGACTCTGTAGGCTGCCAACTCTAACATAACGTTTCTGAGAGCCATCCACCTGCGGATAAACTGTAAGAGCGATTCCAAGACTCAGAACAATGCAAAATATTTTCATCATAGTTCTCATCAGAATTTAAACCTTATGCCAAACGTAAATTTTCTGGGATCCAGGAAGGTAAGTGATTGATAGTTGGGCATATCAATATAAGATTTGGTGTCACGACGAATTTGATTTTCTCTTTCAATCACCGAATCATTATCTGGATTTGGTACCAAAGGATCATATTCTATATCATATTCCCTGTAAGTGCCAACATAATCATCCCCTTCTTCTAGACCCTCTTCAAAGGAAAAATGAAGCGATTGTAAATAATCGAGATAATCAAATTGGTCTGAAAAGCCACTGTAGCTCAGATATTTCATATCAAATAGGTTTGCTACGTCACAGAATAGTTCAAGTTTTGTCGAGCTAACTGTAAGCGATTTCTGTATACGAAGGTCGCTGGTTAATTGTGGTGCCCATTGAACATACTCATCAATATATAAGAGGTTTGGTTCTGATAAATTGAATTGACTACCCGTCTTATACTGTACCAGCAGGCTTATGTTAATTCCACCAAATGGTCCATATTTGTGTGGGGTTCTCATGGCAATGTTGGCCCGAAAATAAGGTTGTGGTCTTGGCTTGTCATCAAAGATATTCACACCATCATAGTCACGCTGTTCTTGGGCGTTTTCATAATAGCGCAAGAGGTCGAAATACCCATTGGTCTTGACCATATAGGTATAGTTGATAAAACCAGTGAAAATGTGTCCTCGAGGCTTGCTGAGAGTAAATTCTAAACCACGAATATCCTGATAATTATTACTTTCAGCTTTGCGATAGTTTACTGAACCATTGGTATTTTTGTAGATTACCCAGCCAGGCTGTCCTGTGATATCTTTATAATAGGCAGCAATATCGAGTAAGTAGGCATTGTTAATACCGTGGGAGTATCCCAGTTCATAAGCAATTGTGCGCTCCTGATCCAATTCCGGGTTCCCAAGATTTGTGACTAAGCCATTGGACTCTCTCTGTAGTCTAAACCGGTATGTGGATTGGGCTTCTGAATAAAAGTGTCCATAATTAAAATAGAGCTTTGAATGATCGGTAATTGGATGTGAAATACCAAGTCTAGGGCTCACAGTAATTGTTGGTTCAGCTGGCACCTTTTCCGCAAGCTCCTCTAAGGATTGCCCAGCTCCTTGTTTGAACAGATCATCAAATGAATCAAGGATATATATGTCAGTATTTGAATCTGAATATTCACCTCGCAAACCTAAATTGGCGACAAACCCCTCATACTCAATCTTATCCTGAACATAAGCACTCAAACGATAGGGTGATACATCATAATTCATCGTTCGACTCCAGGTATCCTTGTCACTTTCCGTATAAGATCGTATGTGGAACTCGTTTGAGTTTATCTGAATACCCATCTTAACCTGGTTACGCATATTAATTTGATTTGTGTAGTCAATTTTTGCTATAGTGGCATTAGTTTGGCTCGTATCTCTACCAAGATTCATCCATTCTGATGAATTATACCCATATGGTGCTTCATCATCATAAAAGCCTGAGAATATTTCACGTTTGGTTGTATCTCGAGCTTCCAGCTCATAGGTTTGGTATCGAGTATTTCCCCGCTGTATTATTATTTCATAATATGAGTCCGAACTCAACATATGATTAAAGCTCAAATCATAACGCATTCTGAATATAGAATATGGACTAAAATAGCCAGGTGTAAATAAGACACTTTCTGAAGCAAGATTTGCTACACTATAGGTACCGCGAAGAAGTCCCCCTTCAGGTACTGTTGTCCAATTGTACTGATTTACCGAATGCTCTTCAGAATAAAGAGTCGTAGCAACTAATTTCATATTGTCACTAATGCTGTAATTTAACTTTAATCTGGTTGAACTGGAGCTATACCCCTCTCTGGACAATGGGAAGATAAACATCTCTTCTTCAGAACGATGCGATATGTAGAATCTAACATTTGAAAACACTGGTACCGGACCCCCAAAGCCCAGATCATAGGTTTGGTCAGGTTTTGTAATTTCCCCTGTCCGTCGATGTTCATAAATCCACTGCTGTTGAGCAGCAGCAGCAGTCATTCCAGTCTCAGCGTTATACTCATCATTCCAACCGCCAAATTTTGAGTACTGCCCTTTTGTATAATCATCCCAGGCACCGTTATCTGTTCCCGTCCAGGCAACATCCTCATCTAACCGGGCTCTCAAGAAATAGGAATTAACATCATACGGTGATATGCCGTAATGTTTTGGAGCCGCAGGGCTAATTTGATAATAGAAGGATCCTGAATATTGATCAGCTCCCCCCTCCGCAGTGATCACATTTACGATTCCAGACCGAGCATTTCCATACTCGGCTTCAAAACCGCCGGACTGAACCTGAATCTCCTCAACAGAACTCAAGCTAATCGTCGTTACAGGTGCATTTGAGCGGCCATCATTCAGCAGAAAACCATCCATTATCACAGCCGTCTGTGAGATCGTTCCCCCTCTTACCTGCATATCTTCTACACCGGCTTGAACCCCCAAGACGGAGCTTACAGAAGATATCGGTAGCTGTTCAATGGATTCTTGGTTCATATTTAACTGACTGCCTGAGAGATCCTTGGTGACAATGGGTCTTTCGCTATAAACCGTTACTGTTTCCATTCCCAGCACTTCTGGTTGCATCTTGACATCTACATTAGATGTCAAACCAATCACTACTTCAACATTCTCTATACTGAGAGGGCTATATCCAATGATTGAGGCTTTTAAGGTGTGTGTTCCCGGGCGAACATTTAAAATACTGTAGTAGCCATTCACATCGCTTGCAGCACCTGCACCTAATTCAGGAATAATAACATTTACCCCAATCAGCACTTCATCACTTGTAGCATCTTTGACATAACCACTAATTTTCCCAGTCGTGGCAGACCAGGCATATGTGGTTACGATTATCGCCAGTATGATTTTTATAGTTATACGCACTGTTTTCTCACACAAGTGGTTTAGATGGAGAACCTGACAGTCATCCGCTGAACGTCACCCAGCCGTCCAAAGGGCTCGTATGCATAGTCAACTACAAGTCCTAAGGCTTGTATGCCTAGACCGAAGGAAATATCATTCTCATCATTGGAAGACATATACCCAGTTCTCAGAGAAAGCATGTCAATAGGCTTATATTCAACTCCAATACGAACCTGCTCAGCATGTGAACGGTAATGGAGTGCATCCACACTTAGTAGCATCTGCTGCTGACTCTCTCCCTCACGGATGAGGTCCATCAGATCCATTGATATCCCAAGAGTGAAGGTTAGGGGTAACTGGAAACCTTCAGATTCAAATGTAACTTCGTTTGAAAAGTTGCGAACTGACATTCCAAAAGCCAGGCTCTTCCAGCCAGTGCGGTAAATTGTACCAAAATCAAATGCATTTGAATAAGCTAAATGATTTTTTACCGTATCGGGAATCGAGCTATCCTCTTCATCAGGGTAAACACTCTTCCCATAATTTAGACCTACATATTTAACATGGCCACCTACAGAGAACTTATCACTCAGCGCTTTGGCATATCCAAATCCAGCTGCATATGCCGAAGGAGTTAATATTTCAGTATCAATGTATCCAGGCTCATTATCCCATCTCTGTGTTCCCTGGATCTCCCCGTAGTCTACTGAAACTAAGGAGGCAGCAAAGACGCCATATTTTCCACCACTAGGGTTGAAAGCTGCTGCAAATGAGTTATATGATATATCAGCAATCCATTGACTTTGACTAGCCATAACATCGATGGCAGTTTCCATCCTAGCCATGCCTGCCGGATTAAAGAACAAGGCAGCAGAATTCATTTCAACTGTGGTGAGCGCTCCAGCCATACCTCCTGCTTTTGCATCGGAATCAACACTAAGAAATTGTGCACCGGTTTGAGCAAGTTTAACCTGAGCCATACTAAAACTCAGTGCCACAAGCAGGATCAATACGGTAAGACTACTTTTTCTCATCCCAATATTCCCTTTAATACGCATCTTACTCACCCTCCACAATTACTAGGTTGAAATCTTGATCAACCATTTCTTCATGTGGCTTGAACTGGATTAGGTATGTTTGACCCTCAAGTTCGTAAACCACTCTGGTTTTTAAATCATGGCAGTAGGCAATTGTCTCCATGGACATTGATTCATCATTGGGTTCTAATTTGGTCCCGTTTGCATCCCATACCCACACGTTGATAGACATAAAGTCTGTGGCATTAAAAATGATATCTGAGCTGCCCATGGCCTGTCTATCCCAAAGGACGTACCCAGCGTCATCTTTTGACTCAAGCTCAAACGCCATAAGTGAGTCTGGGCTGGTTAAGTAAATTGAATCTGCTTCTAGATATTTTGCAGCAATCTCGAATCCTGGGGTATCCGCTAAATAGTTCTTTGTCGGGGCTTTTGAAAAACTCAATATAGATGTATTTTCTTTGCGGTGGACCTTCCCCGTGGGAGTCTGCAGTATTAATCCTGCATCAATAGAAATATTCCAGTCAGAACTGGCTGAGACAATTCCAAGACTAAAATCGATATACACTGGAGCAGTATGTGAGCCAGCGACAAGAATAGTATCCATTGAGAGACCATCGAATGAAATTGAACCAGCAGGATTATACAAATAGACTATTTGAAGACTATCTGCCTGCCCCATGGACTCATCATAAGCAAACGCTGTAATCTGTGCCGCAGCCACTGTGTCCGCGCCATCAATAAAGACAAAAACATCTGGTCGAAGCACAAAATCTTCATCATACCAGCTTTCACCTATTCGTACTGAGCTTTCCAGTGCTGATACAATGTTTTTGCCAGTCCAATCAGGGCCAAATAAACGCAAATCTGCAGCTGTAATATCGTGGCTCAATGTATCTGCCAGACGATCGCAGATGAGTTGTTCCTGAGTAGACAAGACATATGTTTCTTCTTCATAATATTCACAACTTACAATAGAAGCGAGCAAGAGGATTACCATCATCCATGGTAAAGGACGTGTTCTATTTTTTGTATTAATGGACATAATATAATCCCTTTATCGTATGACTATGAATTTGCGAAAGGTTGACCGGCCATCTGGCAGCTCAAAGTGAGCAATATAAATACCACTTACGATGATTTGACGATACTCAGTGATTGAATCCCAGGATTCATCACCGCTATTGTCTGTATGCTCAATTGTATGAATTAAATCACCGCGCTCAGTGTAGATACGAATCGTACAGATGGGTGGTATATCATAAAAATAGAGACGGTTTTGACCACTTTGACCGAATTGCAATTCCCGTGATTTAATATTGAATGGGTTGGGAACGACGCGAATATCATCCAGGCTTAATCCAGGTGAACGTTTCAACTTCGCGCCCTGGTTGGTCATTGTAAAAAATTTGCTACTATAAAGAGGAGCTCCTAAATCAATAAGATTTGTATTGCCATCATCATAGCTAACTATGTAATAAAAGTATTCAAATCCGCGTTTAGCTTTTACATCAGCGAACTCATTTGTGAGGTCGTCGAGATCACAAGAGAAGATCTCCTCATAAGTTGTATCTGGTTTATGAATGGCCCGAAAAACTTTGTAGCCCATGAATCCGGGATGACTCTCTGCAGAGTTGGACCAACTCAAACCTATTTGATCTCCCCCTGAAGTAACTATAAATTCATCTGGTGCTGGTGGCGGTGTGGGAACGGCGTAATCGGATTCATAAGCATCAATAGCTCGTTGGAATGTTTGAAGTATTGAATCTTCACCGGTGAATACCCAGTTATTCTTGTATTCATCCTTAGTCGCAGGAGCGGTACCATTAGGATTAAGTAGGTCACCCAATGCAACTGTCCCATCGAACCAGTTGCCCCCAACCTCATAACACATCTCACGATTTAAGCCGGCGACACCTTCAGCAATGACAAGTTTGATTTTTTCACCTGGAGCAATATCATAGGGACCAAATGCCTGCACCTGTGAATAGCCACCAGGGTCGTTCCCCCAGGTGTCAGCACTTGTATTACTCAATGTAGTGGCAGTATAACCGAGTTCCTCAGCATGAGACTTTGGTGGATGTCCAAGTTCCATGTGCTCATAACGAGCCTGCATCTTAACAGGATTAAATTGATCATTGTCATAGGTAATCTGTTCATCTGATCCGATATACCAGGTGGTAGCAGGCTGACTAAGATCATCTGAATTGTCAGTAGTTGATTTATCTGCATGCAGAGTGACGACCCCCATAAATTGTTGAGCACTCAAATGACCATCACCACCGGGGCCATAGTAGGGTCCCCCAATATTGTCGTGACCATCTGCAGATTTAGAATGATGCCCATGCCAGGAATAACCAGCACGGATTTCACCATCTGCAGGGTTCTCCCCTATCACTTCATTAACTGTATTGCGCCCCCAGGCGGTATTCTGAGGCAACCAGTACCCGCCGCTTCCATATGGACCACCTTCACGACTAGCCGCATAACGATACTGGAACATAAAATAGACACCAGTTAGATCCGTATTAATTGTGTTACCAGCTGCATCATATATCCCGGTGTTTTCAAATTCGTATTCATATATATGATAGTTGTCATTGTTCTGGTTTGAGAAAGCGCGGATATTACGAGTCATAGTGACGCCCATGGAAGTATTAATCACATTCAAGATACGACGATCTGCATTCATTGTAGCATCAACACTATCTACGATATCTAAGAACTCTAAAGTACTAGATGGATTTCCATCTACCGAAACAATAGGATGATCATATTTGCCATACATTTTGAATTCTTCGGTTAGGATTTCCGTTTTTCCATCGATGGGTCCCCTGGGTCCGATATGCACCACTTTATAGTCAAAAGTTTTACCAGCAATGGGATCAGGAAAATTTGTAGACCCTATCCATAAAGCCTTGGCTGCCTGGACATCCTGGTAGCTAAATTGGGCAGGCCAACGCATACCATCTTGTTGATCCGTTATCTCTCCGGTTCTACCGACCTCTATTTCAAAGCCCTGTTCTGAATACCAATTGTGATAATTTCCAACGGCAATCCATTTGTTCTCTGCTGCTGAGACCATTGTGCTCATCACAGACAATACAATACCAACTGTAAGAAAAATCATACGGATGGTTTTATTATTTTTAAGAATTATCATACGATCAGATTCCTTATCCATTACATCCGCTAATACTAAAAGTCATACGAGATATTAATTCCAACGAAAATATCCTGGGGAGACAGAAAGATAAACGAGCTCTGATTAGGCATATCTATATATGCTCTATCAGAAACCACTTCATCTAGAAATGACTCATCCACACCACTGTCCCAGCCTGAGTTGTGATTCCATTGTCGATAAGTGTCTGAGGCAGCA
>CAZOBQ010000097.1:0-9544 GCA_964578155.1 uncultured Lentisphaeria bacterium | reverse complement strand
TAATCGCACCACAATCACATTCAGTTCTTTCAATTTTAGGTCGGGCCAGTAACGATATTTTCGCCTATGATCTAGATTTTGGTGTTTCCAGGAAGATCAACAATCTATATGCCAATTCAACAAATAGCATGGATCAGCGCGCCTGGGATATGTCACTTAGTGCAAATGGATCATATCTCCAATTATTACTGGGTGATAAGTACTATGAAAAAGATTTTGTTGCCTATGATGCGCTTGAATCCATCGAATATTATCGTCAATGGCAGCTGAGCCCAAGAATTTCAGAAGAAGAACATCTGAATTATGCACAATTCCGCGTTGGGAAGCTCAAAGGAGATTTTCTAAAGGGTCAGGCCTCAAGATTACAACGTTCCGGCAATATAATTGGACAACAAATCCAGGTAGATGCAGCAAGTAATGGTGAAAGACCATTCCAGGTAAGCCTCAATAGTGTAGTGACAGAACGACAAGGCAACATAAGTCAACAACACAAAGCTAGATCCTTGCTAAAAGCAGGCGGGTTTAAAACTGAATTACATCTGGGTGTTGAAGATGCAAATCACTCACAATATTTTCAAGCAAATGATCATGTGACTTCTGGTCTCGGTTTTTTCTATGACTTCAAGGATAATCATAAAGTAGCTCTTCATTACACCTTGAGACAGGATTATAGACTTCTCACTGAATCTGAAACATTTCTAAGCAAAGATAATATTGCTCAGTGGACTGACCAGCGCCAGGACTGGGCTGCAGAATATGATTTTAAAGAATTTGTTAACACCAGCGGAACATTCTTGTTCAAATACCGCCAGCATCAAAATGATAGCAGTAAGGCAACGACCTATACTCTGGGAAATGTCAAACTTAACTCAAAAGCCATAGACGATCGCTTCAGATATCAGGGCCAGTATATCATAGATGAGGAGCATATTCCAAAATATGACTTCCAATATGTCCAAGTGGACACTGGGTATGGGGACTACAGTTACGACCCCTTCATACGCGATTACATCCCTTTAAGCGGGGGTCGCTTTATTCGTCAGAGAGTCTTCTCTGATGTTGAAGAACAGGTCAGGAAATTTGATAATAAAACTCGATTTGAATTCGTCACCCACTCCTTCGGAAAAAAAGACAAAATCGGGGTAAAAAGCAGAATCACATCCGAAACACGATCTAAACTTCAAGTTGATACGGATGTAGTGCTGCAAAATCAATCTCTCAACCGTTTAGATATTGATTATCAAACCGGGAAGGCCTATTCATTAAGTAAAATTAGTTATGCAGGGAAAGTGACCAGCACACAATCAGCATTGTATAATTATGGAACTGACAGCAGTGGCTTTGTGTCACATGAATTAAGTGGTTTGATCAGGTGGGACCCAAGTCATACTACAAAGTTGGGAGCGTTGGTTGAAGAGCGCAATAGAGATGTTGAATACAATCCTCTCGCGAAAGAGTCCTGGATTTCATATCGTCCATATGGAAAACACACTTACGTTTTGTCACCAAAACAGAAAATGATGCTTGAGTTGAAGTATTCTAAGGTGTCTGACCAGGCATTAGAGCAAAACTATTCTGAAGTATATATGACAATTGATCACAACTTGAGAGTGAGGAGAAGAGGTCGCATTGGTCAAAAGATTCTGGTCTCAAATATCCAGTCAGATGTCACAGGTATTCCATATTCTATTTTTTCCGGACGTCAACCAGGCAACAACTGGAAATATACATTTAATGGGCAGTACACCTTCTCCAATCGCTTTCAGTTATCATTGAACTATAGCATTCAAGAACGAGGTGAGGGAAGAACGGAACAGTATTTACGTTTGGAAGGACGGACTCACTTCTAATGAGGTTACTATTCTTCACATCTGGCCTCTTCCTAACTCTGGTGAGCACTCTTCTAGGTGACGCTCCACTATCACGCGCTGAAAATGATGGTACTCAGGATACAAGTTATGTTCCTGTGGCAAAGCTAGATTCATACATCAACACCACTCTGGAAGCGTATAGATCACAAGGTTATTGGGATACCAATATAAAATTGGAGCATGACAACAAAGATTCCCGTCAGGTTATGCTTATCGTTAACCCCGGCTCTCCGGCTGAAATCAGGAATATTCATTTTTCCGATGTAAAGAAGAATGAACTTGATTTTCTAACACGAGAATTCTTACGGGGTGCAGAATTTATTTCTTATGATGATCTTCCCAGAGCAGAATCACGGCTTAGCGGTTTGGGATATTTTATTCGAGGTGAGCGGAGAGTCTCTAAAGATGGAAACAATGAATTCCACACCAGCTATCGGTTCGCAAGGACTCCAGAGTTGAGTATTGACGCATTGGCTGCCTTCAATCAAGCTGCTGGAAGTGATACTCTGGCATTCTTTGGACATATTAATCTGCATGTTCCTAATCTTGATGGTAAAGGAAAGGCACTCCGACTCAACTGGAAACGACTCAAGACTAACTCAGAGGAGTTTTCTCTGAGATATGAACAACCATGGTTATTGAATATGCCTCTAAAGGGCTCACTTGGTTTTGGCAGAGAGGTGGTTGACGGGAGTTACCAGATCATTCAAACCCAGGTTGGCCTGGAGTGGACCATTGATTGGGAGCGGTCCATGATTCTTCAGTTCGAGGATCATCATTCACTGATCACACATGAGGGATCCCTCTTAAATCCAAATTGGAGGCCGGTCAGAAGACAATCTTTGGGTTTTGGGTTTCGACAACTGGGATTAGATAAAAGTTCCCACCGTGGTCTGGCCATGAAAACATCGCTTTACCAGGAATTAAATTTTGAGCCATCATCAGTCAGTCGGCTCGATCTTCTCTCTGAATTTGAGTTACCGATGATAAGAAAAGTATATCTGTCACAAAGAAATTTCATCAAAATCCAAAACCAGACCGACATTGATTCAGATCCTTCTACACTCAATCCCATCGGTGGTGTTAATAGTGTTCGCGGATATGAAGAGAATGTGCTTAGGAGTACATCCGTGGCAAGTCTCCAACATGATCTAAATTTACAACTTGGGAAACAATCATTGCTGATTGCCTTATTGGACTTAGGTTTCTACAATGAAAACAATAGTATGAAACAACTTACAGGATATGGTCTCGGTGTTCAATTGAGTAGTGGGAGAGGTCCAATTCGTATTATTTTAGCGACTCATCAAGGCTTGGGGCTGAGGAATAGCTTTCTGCACATAGAATACCTGGGAGGTAGTTCATGGATCGATCGTTGATCAAGAAGAAAATACTAGATGTCATGAAGCAAAGTCAGGGTACATGGTACAAACCTAGAACTCTGCTAAAATTAACTCATTTGAAAGAGCGTGATTACCGGGGGCTCAAAATTGCCCTGCTTGAACTCTACAAGTCTGGTGACATCGATCAAAAAGGTCATCATCAATATGCATTCAAACCCAAGCAGCAGGAGAAAACAGGTATTCTGGGAGTAACCAGCCGTGGATTCGGATTTGTTGAACTCAAAGATGGATCTGAGATATTCGTTCGGGCTCAACATATGCAACAGGCTTTCCATGGTGATTTGGTAAGAGTAAGGATCCTGAAACGCCAATCGGGAGATAAACCTGATGGCCAGATCAAAGAAGTGATTCGTCGGCATCAAACCGAGTTTGTGGGTATCTATCAGGTTGATCGCTTTGGTGAATGGGTGGTTCCTGAAGATAAAAGAATTAGAGTTCGTTTTGCCGTCGAGGAACAGAAACCAGTCAAGGTTCAGGTTGGACAACTGGTTACGGTCAACTTTATTCATTGGGATGAGGGACATCCGGAACCACTGGTCCAGATTAAAGAGGTTCTGGGTTTTCCAGGAGATCCAGGGCTAGATATAGCACTGATCATTCATGAGCACAGCTTACCAACCAACTGGACTGACAAAGCTATAAGCCAGGCAGAGTCATATTCTGAAGAAAGTGTTAAAGCAGAATTAAATAATCGGCAAGACCTAAGGCATTTACAGAGCTTTACAATTGATCCTGAAACAGCTCAAGATTTTGACGATGCAGTATCTATTGAAACCACTGACAAGGGTTGGATCTTGGGTGTCCACATTGCTGATGTTTCCCACTATGTGACACCTGGAAGTCCCATAGATAGAGGTGCCAGAAAACGAGGTTCCAGTGTCTATCTGGTGGGCTCAGCCATCCACATGCTCCCTGAAAGTTTAGCATCAGATCTGTGCTCACTCAAGCCTGACGTAGACCGTTTAGCTATGTCTTGCGTGATGCACGTGGGTAATGATGGAAACGTTAACAAATATGAGATAGCTCCATCCACCATAAGATCACATCAAAGGTTTTCTTATCAAGAAGTAGAAGATGTTCTCAATGGTCAAGGTCACAAATATTCCCGGCCATTGCATGAGATGGAGAGTTTAAGAAAAATACTTTTCCGGGAACGAAAGGCTAAAGGTAGTATTGATCTGGATTTGCCTGAACCTGTTATTGTATTGGATGACAAGGGCTTCCCTCATGAGATCAAACCTTCAAAACGATTAATATCCCATCGCCTGGTTGAGGAGTTTATGCTTCTTGCAAATCGTGTTACCGCTGAGTACTTGATGAAAATGTATGATAAAGCCAAACTACCCGGTATGTACAGAGTACACGAAACGCCCAAAGAGGATGATATCACAAAATTAAAGGCAGTGTTAAGCCGACTCAAGATCAGACAAACTATTTCTACTCCTGTTAAGCCAATGGATTATCAAAATGTGGTGGAAGCGGTACGGGAAAGTCCTTTCAGGCACTTTATTGAGAAAGTAGCCTTACGCTCCATGACCAAAGCCAAGTATTCTACAGAGAATAAAGGTCATTTTGGTTTGGCCTTTCATGCCTATACTCATTACACATCACCGATTAGACGTTACCCTGATCTAATGGTTCACAGATTGTTAAAGTCATACTTGACTGGAACCAATGAGCCACCGGTTACGTTGGAGGTCTTGGATAAGTTGGCAGAACACTGTTCACAGCGTGAAAAAGTAGCTGTTGAAGCAGAGCGTGATCATATCAAGATGAAACAACTCCAATATCTGAGTAAACATGTCGGTGAAAGTTTTGATGGAGTCATTTCCGGTGTCCTCAACTTCGGCTTTTTTGTTGAACTCGCTGAAACCTTCGTGGAAGGCTTAGTCCATGCTGGGAGTCTTAGTGATGACTATTATGAATATCAGGAAGCCAATTATTGCCTATTTGGAAGGCGTACAAAAAAGACCTACCGACTGGGAGATCCCGTGCGTGTCAAAGTCACCTCAGTCTCTATTTCAGAAGGTTTAGCTGATTTTGCTGTTGATAGCAATTAAGTCCTGCATTATTGACTCTGCTGTGGTACATTTGCTACTTCAAGCAACATGGCTTTAACGGAAGGGGAAAGATGAAAATAAATAACAAAATATTTTTTCTTATCATTCTTGGGATAGGTTTAAGTCTATTCACTGCTTGTGAGAAACCACAAGACCCTGCTGTAGGATATGATCATATCATAACAGTGGTTTGTGATGACGAAAATTGGACGGTAGCGGAACCTATTCTTAACGAAACACTTGGCAAGGTCTATGACACACCTCAGGCTGAGAATTTGTACTCATTTCATCGTATTGAACCAGGTGATCTACCGCTTAACATAAAGAATAAGAATCTTTTGATCATTACTCGTCTAGAGGTTTATAGTGAAGTAACTGGGCAAGTAAGGTCCATGTTGCCCGATTCTGTTATTACACGTATCAGAGAGAGACCAACGGGATACTACTATCAAGAGGATGCCTATGCGAAAGGACAGGCTTTGGTCATGGTCGTGGCAAAATCCTACGCCGATCTCAGGAATCGTCTAAGTACTAATCAGGATCAGATATTCAATTTTGTAGAAAAGAAGATGTATGAACGCAATACAGCATTTGTCTATCGCTCAGGAGAACAATTTGAGATGGCTCAGGCTTACTATGATGAGCATGGGTACTATTTGCGAATGATGCACGATTATGTTGAGATAGAAAATAGTGTCGATAATAAAGTGGTCTGGTTAGGTCGTGATTTTCCTTATCGCTGGCTATCGGTTAGCTGGACGACGCCTGATGATTCCACCGAACTGGAAACTCAACTGGATAAGTTATTAGAAGATACCTACCAGAACAGACTGGGAAATATATCGATCAATGTAGACTATACCAGTTCTGAAGAAATCTGGTTCAAAGCGTATTCTGCAGTCAAATACAATGGCTTATGGGAGTCGAATGAAGATCTCAAAGGTGGCCCCTTCATTGCCTACGGGTTTTATGAACCTGGCAAAGATCGTTTGTATCTCTTATCAGGTGTGATCCATGCACCGGAAAAACTCAAAATTCCATATATCCGTCAAATGGAAACTATTTTTCACACCTTTGATACCAAACCGTATGAAGTTGATTAATCTATAACACAAAATTAAGAATATAATAATTACATGCACACTCTAGTTACTGGTATAAATGGCTTATTAGGTCAAAACATTGTCAGAGAATTCTCCTCTGATCATAAAGTCTCGGGTATTGATATTAGTCCTAGCGTTTATAGTGATGATCTGGACATCCAAGTCGCTTCTCTTGATTTAACAAAAACGACAGAGCTTCTGAATTATCTCCAAGGCGAGTCACCGGATATCATCGTTAATACTGCAGCCTATACCAATGTTGATGGTGCTGAGAAGGAAAGCAATCTAGCGCATTCAATTAATGCTGTTGTCCCGGGAGAATTGGCGAAAGCCTGTAAGGAGATGGATATTCCATTCATTCATATCTCCACTGATTATGTGTTTAACGGTGTATCCGGTCCATATCGCGAATCAGACGTCTGTGATCCCAAAGGTAGTTACTCAAAATCTAAACATGCCGGGGAAGTGGCTGCACTCGAAAACGGATCTAAAGTTGCCGTAATTCGTCCAAATGTCATGTATGGACATGGACAGAACCTCAAGAGTAGCTTTGTGGAATGGTTGATTGGAGAACTGCAGCAGGGGAAACCGGTAAATATTGTTGATGATCAATACAATAACCCGACCTATGCCAAACGATTGGCCTCAGTTATGCGAACAATTATCAATAAAGAGGCCTGGGGGATATGGCACTTTGGATCAAAAGAAGTTGTTTCGCGTTACACATTTGCACTAAAGGTGGCTGATAGTTTTGGGTTGCCCTCAGATTTAATTAGTGCAATTTCAACGGGTGACTTGAATCAGCTGGCCCCACGCCCTATGAGGAGTGGATTAATCTGCGAAAAGCTGACCAAAGAACTCGAAATACCAATCATGAGTATTGGAGAAGAATTAGCTCTGTTAAAGGAAGAAATGAATGTCTCGTAATTTAACTATTATACCAACTTATAATGAGAAGGAAAATATCTTATTGGTGATTGATAAGGTGTTATCCCTAGCTGTAAAAACTGACATCCTCATTGTTGATGATGGCTCCCCAGATGGTACTGGTGACATAGTAAAGGAAAAACAGAAAACAACTCCTGAGCTCCACATAATGGAGAGGGAAGGCAAATTAGGTCTTGGAACTGCCTACATTGCCGGTTTTAAGTATGCCATCGAAAATGAGTATGATACCGTGGTGCAGATGGACGGTGATTTCTCTCATGACCCCGAAGTGATCGAAACATTTCTGAAGGAAATTGAAACCAATGACCTGATTATTGGATCCCGCTATTTAAACGGGATTAGCGTGGTTAACTGGCCCCTACAACGACTCATGCTTAGCTATTTTGCCAGTAAGTATATACAAATCATTACCCGTATGCCTGTTTGTGATGGCACAGGTGGTTTCAAATGCTGGCGTGTTCCTTTCTTAAAGCAGATCGAGCTAGACAAAGTTCGTAGTAACGGCTACTCATTTCAAGTTGAGATGAATTTTAGAGCCTGGCGTCGTGCACCAGATCGTGTCAAAGAAATCCCAATTCTTTTTGTCGATAGAACTGTGGGCCAGAGTAAAATGTCCAAAGCCATAGTTCGTGAGGCAATTTGGCGTGTATGGTGGCTACGTATGATGGCGATATTCGGAAAGATATAAGGCTACTCAGGTTAGAATTCTTCTTCTATGAAGCTCTCCATTGTCATTGTCAATTACAATGTAAAAGCTTTCCTGCAACAAGCTCTGGAAAGTCTCCTTAAGGCAACTGCAGGAATTCAATCCGAGATAATTGTCGTCGACAACCATTCTGTGGATGGCAGTGTTGAAATGCTGAAGGCAGAATATCCTCAAATCAGATTAATTGCAAATAGTGAAAATCTTGGATTCGCAAAAGCTAACAATATGGCTCTTAAAGATGTTACCGGAGAATATGTCTGGCTACTTAATCCCGATACACTGGTTCAAGAGGATACGCCCGAGAAATTGATTGCTACCATGGAGGCTGAGAACTCCATAGGTATGTTGGGCTGTAAAATATTGAATGATGATGGTAGTTTACAGTTGGCGTGTCGAAGAAGCTTTCCCACACCCTGGGTGGCTTTCACCAAGTTACTGGGCTTGGCAAAGATTTTTCCAAATTCGAAATGGTTTGGGAAATATAACCTGACTCACCTAGATGAAAATCAGGCTTATGATGTGGATGCCATTAGTGGTTCCTGCATGTTCGTAAGGAAGACTGCTCTAGATGAGGTAGGGTTCCTTGATGAAAAGTTCTTTATGTATGGCGAAGATTTAGATTGGTGTTTTCGCTTTGGGGAGAAGGGATGGCGAGTCCACTATACACCATCTACAAGCATTGTTCATTATAAAGGGGAATCTTCTAAAGTTGTCGCCTGGGATTCATTAACTCACTTTTATCAGGCCATGGAAATATTCTCTAAAAAGCATTTTAGCTCAAGTAATCGATTACCCTTATACTGGCTTCTAAGAGGTGGGATATTTACAAGGTATCTTGTCTCTATTTTGAGCAAAGTAGGGAAAAATAGCTTCAGGTATATTCTGGATGTGGCAGGTTTAGCACTTATAACACTCCTGGCTATCTATCTGAAATTTGACACGCTTCAAGTACTGGACCGGTACATCACTGTTCTACCGGTATATCTGGCCATATGGATGGTTGCTATTTCCAGTTTCGGTCTACATCGGACATATAAATACTCTGTAAGTCGTTCTATTCTGGCTGTTACCACGGGATTTCTGATAAATGTAACTCTGACCTACTTCTTTAAGGAATATGCCTTCTCGCGTGGTGTAATGCTGATCAGCTATATGGGTGGTTTGTTTTGGGTGCCTGGATGGCGTTTGTTTGCTTCATCACGACGTACCGAGAACTTTGAATTGGGTACACAGCGGACACTTATTATTGGTCATCTGAAAGAAGCTTCAAATATCTATTCAAAATTAATGACTAACCTTGGCTTGGGATATACACCCATAGGCATTGTCTTAATCGAAGATGGACACGCTAAAGATGAGCGCGTCGTTGGTAAGTTGGATGATTTGTTAGATCTGGTACAATATCATAAAATTGATGATGTCATATTCACCTCAGATAATTTCCAGCTAAAAC
>CAZOBQ010000096.1:0-9562 GCA_964578155.1 uncultured Lentisphaeria bacterium | reverse complement strand
GAGCTCCACGTTGCCAACGTGGTTGTCGCCGGTTCGAGTCCGGTCTCTCGCTCAATAAAAAAGAGGCTGATTCTATCAGCCTCTTTTTTTTACAGCTATTTTTTTCTTAACTAACTCTAATGACCTTTTTCAGCCGGCATATATTCAGACACAATCTCTGCTACTTCTGGTGTGTCAGCTATTTTATCGTTTAAAGCCACGGGATCGAAATAGTAGATATTCTTTTGGGAGGCAATCAATTCTTTACCTCTTTGCTTTTCAGCCTGCAATCTGGTGATCAAAGTGCTTCTAGACTTATCATTGGCATAATGCTGCTCTAGTGTTTCACCTTCTTTCAGGTTCTTAGACATGGACTTGAGTCTATTGTCTGCAAATTTAATACGAGCCTGTTCTTTACTGATATCCATCAACATGGATTCGCTATCCTGCTTTCTAATTTTGAGGATACCTGCATACTTCCCTTGGGCACCAGCCCTAATTACAATCACACCATTTTGCGCCTTCGGTGTTCGATAAAATGATCGAGTGCGAGATCGGACAAGAAAATCTACATTCTTCACCGACTGGGTCAATTTTGTTTCCATTACATCGCTGACATTGGCGAATAAGACGATAAGGTCAACCTTATCTTTAATAGCCGCTATTGCTTTATTGGCAGATTCGATAGGATTTGAGAATGTATAATCCGTTAGTTTAGAGTCCCCGGTGGTTACTCCAACAAAACCAATTTTCAGATCATGAGATTTGATGATGGTGTGTGACGGGAAAAGTTGTTTTCCCGTACTCGCTGACATGATATTGGCGGATATAAGAGGAAAGTTAGCTTGCTCTTCAATGCTTTGGATAAATTCAATACCAGCGCCAAGGTCATTGACACCCACATTCAACACTCGACAATCCATAGCATTGTAGGCATCCACAATCACTTTTGCTCTTGAGATCAACTTCTCATTTTTAGATCTAGCGACATTAAGATTCTTAAAAAATACATCACCTGCATCCACAAAGTAAGTTGCCTCTGTTTCATGCAGACCCTTTAGTATCGTATGCTTCCTGGCAAGACCGCCAAGTGGATTAGACTTTCAGCCGCAGGGACCAACTTCCCCATGATTGTTGCTCGCGATGAGCAATGTAAGTTCTTTAGGGTTATAGTCTTTTGATGCAGTGCCTGATTTACAGCCCGCCATACCTACCATAAGTAGTAAAAGGATGAGCGTTTTGCTTTTGACTGCTGTGTTCATATGAAATTTTACCATTATTTGCCAACCATGATTGATTCTATTTCAGCTATCTCTTTCGGTGCCGATGCAGTGAGATTTACATTCCCGGTTTCTGTGATCAGGATGTTGTCTTCAATTCGGATACCGATTCCACGGAATTTCTCAGGAGCATCTGATTTAGAGTTAACATAAATGCCTGGTTCGACCGTGTAGACCATACCGGCTTCCAGTACTCTCGATTTTCCATCGATAATATATTTACCCATGTCATGAACGTCCAAGCCCAACCAATGCCCCGTCTTATGCATAAAATAGGGCTGATAGGCATTCTCTTCGATGATCTGATCAACAGTTCCTTCCAGAAGGCCAATCTTGATCATACCTTCAACCAGCAGCTTTAGGTCAAGATCATGCAATTCTTGAAATGTGACACCTGGTTTTGATGCTTCAATGACAGCCTTTTGGGCATCAAGAACAACCTGATAAACCGCTCTCTGGGTTTCTGAAAATATCCCGTTTACCGGAAAGGTTCTGGTAATGTCAGCAGCATACATTTCAAATTCAGCTGCGGCATCAATAAGGACAAGGTCCCCATCTGCCAGTTCGTCTCTATTTTTGATGTAATGAAGCACGGTAGCATTGTCACCACCACCTACAATAGAGGTATAAGCAGGACAAGTACCACCTTCATGCACAAAATGGCTCTCCATAGTGGCTTGGAGTTGATATTCATATTTACCCGGCTTACAGACTTGCATAGCCTTAATATGCGAGTCAGCAGAAATGTCAGCTGCTTTTCGCATGAGTTTAATTTCGTGTTCATCCTTAATCAGCCTCATTTCATGAACAATGGAACCAACAGACTCGAGTCCTTCAGGACCACCACCTGTTCTTTGGACAGCACCACGAACCTCACTCAGTTGATCCAACATCTTATGCTGATGGGCTTTGTCATGATTGAGGTTGGTAAACACTTTTGAGGCAGTTTTCATTGACTCGATGACGGCCTCGTCAAAACTGGATATATCGGTGGCTTTATCACACCCAAAGGTTGATTCGGTCTCAGCGAAACTTAAGCGCCACCCGGTCCATACCTCCTTTTTGGGATCTTGAGGTAGAACAAATAGTCGATACGGCTCTGATTTATTGTTCGGATCAATAATACAGGCTGCGCTTGGCTCGGAATATCCGGTGAGATAGAAGAAGTCAGAGTCCTGGCGATAAGGATAATCAGTATCACTACTCCGGGTTTGTTCTGGTGCGCCCTTTATAATGGCAACACCTGTCCCCATGGATTCAATTAGCTGCTCTCTTCGTTTTCTATAAATATCTATATTGGTCATATCTTTAGGTTCCTTTATAAGACGTGGAAAGTAAAATCAGCGGTATACGAGTACAAGGCACAAGTTCTAGTTCAGTTACTAAAAGTACTTAGAATGAATTTGCCGGGGACTGTATTCAATTGGTTTCCCCATATGCCTTATTTAGATTGATTTGAAATTTAAAGGAATTGTATATAAATGAGTGATTTTTTCACACGTAATATAGAGAGGCTAACCAGCTACCAACGGTTTGAGACGAGAGTTGTCAAAATTGGGGACCTTCCAGTTGGCGGCGATAATCCCATACGCATTCAGTCCATGACCAATACCAATACAATGGATACTGAGGCGACAGTTGCCCAAACCATACGTCTTGTAGATGCTGGCTGTGAGTACGTTCGCATCACTGCCCCAGGCGTGAAAGAAGCGCAGAACCTGGGTGTGATCAAAGCGGAGTTAAAAAAACAGGGTTATGCCGTGCCCTTGATTGCAGACATTCATTTTGTACCCAGAGCAGCTGAAATAGCTGCCCAAATGGTGGAAAAAGTTCGTATCAATCCTGGAAATTATGTTGATCGTAAAAAATTCCAGCAACTGGAATACAATCAGCTGGAGTATCAAGCTGAACTCGACCGGATTCGTGAACGTTTCACCCCGTTGATCCACATCTGTAAAGAAGAAGGTACGGCCATGCGCATTGGGTCTAATCATGGATCGCTTTCTGACAGGATTTTGAGTCACTATGGAGACACGCCCTTTGGTATGGTTGAGTCTGCCCTGGAATTTGTCCGCATTTGCAATGATGAAAATTATCACGAGTTGGTAATCTCCATGAAAGCCAGTAATACAAGAGTTGTGAACCAAGCCTATCGCCTTTTGGTTGATAAAATGGTAAATGAGGGATTCAATTATCCCCTTCACCTCGGTGTTACTGAAGCAGGTGATGGTGATGATGCACGCATAAAATCAGCTCTCGGAATTGGATCACTATTACTTGATGGTTTTGGTGATACTATCAGGGTTTCTCTAACCGAGGCACCGGAAGCCGAAATTCCCGTTGCCCTAGACATCGCCAAGGCTTGCTCCACGGTCTCCCAACATGCTTCTATTGAAAAGCTCGCGAGCTTACCTATCAATTTATTTGAATTTCATCGACGGAAAACAACACCGGTATCAATCATCGGTGGTGCGAATCCACCAGTAGTCATAGCAGACCTGTCTGACGGTTCCTCAAATATGGACTCAGGTCTGCAAAATGCCGGATACCAGTTTAATCTACTTGATCAAAAATGGGAAACTGGTGATCTGGGTGCTGATATTCTCTATTTTGGAAGTTATCCACAAGATATTCCACTTTCAAGTAATACGCTATCTCTCTATGATTCAGGGACATGGGAATTATTACCTCATGTCGATAATCAATTTCCTCTATTTGACCATGAGACCTATAATTCATCTAAATCAAAGCATTCTTTAGTAAATTTCGTAAGAATCAATGCCTCATTGCCCATCGAGTCACTACCTGATGATGAAACTATAATTTGGGTATTATCATCGAATAATACGCATCGATTGGCGGAACAAAGAAAATTCATTTTAGAGCTTATGCGTCATGGTAGAAATCAACCAGTTGTGTTATTTAATGACTATAAAGCTCTATCTCGGACATCATTGCTACTCAAAGCTTCGGCAGAGATGGGTGGTATTCTCAACGATGGACTTGCTGATGGGGTTTGGATCAATTCTGCCAGTATTTCGCTGAGCGAAAGTAATGAGATTGCCTTTGGTATTTTACAGGCGAGTCGTAGTCGCATCACAAAAACCGAATATATCGCTTGTCCTTCCTGCGGTAGAACCCTTTTCGATCTGGAGGAAGTCACCGCTCAGATTCGCTCTCGCACAGCGCATCTGAAGGGTCTCAAGATTGGCATCATGGGCTGTATAGTAAACGGACCTGGTGAGATGGCAGATGCTGACTTTGGTTATGTGGGCACAGGTCCAGGCAAGATATCCCTGTATCAAGGGCAAGAAGTTGTCAGACCACATATTCCCCAGTCTGAAGCGGTTGATGCGCTTATTGATCTCATTAAAAGTGAAGGTTCCTGGGTTGATCCATAGGCTTCATTTTTTTGTACCTGAAATTGAATCTAGGCTTAGATTTAGAGCAATATGATTAAATTGGTAGGAATTCTTATGAGAATCACTCTTTTCAGCCTCGCGATGCTGGTAGTCTTTCAGACTCCACACACTTTTGCTCAAGATAATATTCCACTCAATACGGCTGAGGAACATGTCGCCTTTGCCCAAAGTATCTATTGGTCAGCGCTCACCCCCTCTGAGAAACAAACTTTTTTATTTGCTCACATTTCAGGTGCTTATGAAGCACGTAAGCTGGCCATGGAGACTATTGAAGTTTCTCCTCGCAAAACGCATCGTTTCAATGAAGCCATTGACAATCTATTTGTGATCTGGCAAAATCTGCTGGAAATGGAAGATGATGCCGGTACAGCAATGCCTGAGTTTATTGGCTGGATCGATCTATTCTATGAGATTGATTCCAACAAGATGCGTCCCTTCATGGATGCTGTTCAGTATGGCCATCAGAAGCTGAAGGCTGAAGATAAATCCGTATTAGAGCTGTTCTGGGGACAGACCACAGCACCCCAATCCAGACTTCCCAAAGATGAGCACCTTGAGCAGAAATCAATTGAGAGAAAGATCGCGGCTTCTGAAGCAAAAAAGAACATTAACACCGCTGCTGAAATTGATCCACCTCTCGCCTACAAACCATTGGGTGCCTCTTCGCAAACAGCTTTTATGCTCACTGAAGAAGAAATGAGTATCATTGCTCTAGCCGTTGAGACTGAATGTTTAAATAAGAATCAGCCTGATATGCTGCAGGATCCAGTTTTTCTGGAAGCACTGGCAAAGAAACACGGGTTTGAAAGTATGTCCAGTTTCAATTTTAAGTTTACCCATGCTCAATCTGATCAGAATCGTTTTAAGTACATGAATAAACTCATCATAGAACAAGCATTTGATCAGGACTGCATGTAATAAAGGGTTTCATGAGTCCGCCTACGCCTTTCCCGGCTATGGCGCAACGAGTTGTTGACCTGCTTGCTGCGGGTTTCAGTTCAATGAATTAGCTGTAAAAGTAACACAATTCTAAATAGAATCATCTGGTAGACCCGTCAGTAAACCTCAACGGTTCTCCCCATCAACAAAATATACACCAAGCTAGTTTGCGGATAAGTCTGGTAAACTGGCCACCTCATTTTTTTAAAAAAGGGAGTATTAATATGCTAGCACGTGTACTGAGTAGTTCTCTGATTGGAATTGATCCATACCTGGTAGAAGTTGAAGTCAATGTTGAAGGTCAGGCATTTCGATACAATACGGTCGGTTTACCTGAGATGGCTGTCCGGGAGAGTAAAGAACGGGTCATCTCAGCCATCAAGAACAGTGGTTTTCGATTTCCACCTAAAGCCTACACCATCAATCTGGCTCCAGCAGATGTCAAAAAGGAGGGCTCAGCTTTTGACCTTCCCATTGCCATTGGTATTCTAGCAGCCCTAGGTATCGTTATTCATGAAGATCTTGATGATTATGTAATGCTGGGTGAAGTCTCCCTGGACGGGTCGCTAAGGCCTATTAAGGGTGCGTTACCTTCAGCTGTGGGTGTTCATGAGAATAAGCTTAAAGGTTTGATCCTACCGGCTCAGAATGCAAAAGAAGCAGCCGTGACAGGTGATGTGGATGTCATTCCGGTGAGTACACTCTTGGATGCTGTCTTATTTCTGAATGGCGAGAAATACATTGAACCCATGGAGGTTGATGCTGAACTTTTATTCTCGGAAGCTCAAAACTATCAGGTGGATATGTCAGATGTACGCGGTCAAGCGCATGTAAAGCGTGCTCTTGAAGTCGCTGCAGCTGGTGGACACAACGTACTCATGATCGGTCCTCCTGGCTCAGGTAAGACCATGTTGGCCAAACGCTTCCCCACTATTCTTCCACAGATGACCATTGATGAAGCTTTGGAAACGACCAAGATTCATTCAATTGCCGGCCTAGTCAAGATGGAAGGTTTGGTAGCGACGCGTCCGTTCCGATCACCTCACCATACTATTTCGGATGCAGCTTTAGTTGGTGGTGGCAGGATACCGCGCCCGGGTGAAGTCAGCCTGGCTCATCATGGCGTCCTGTTTCTCGATGAACTTCCTGAGTTCCAGAAGAATGTCCTGGAAGTCATGCGCCAACCGCTGGAGAATACGGAAGTCACCATCAGCAGAGCCAGTATGAGCCTTACTTATCCGGCTAATTTCATTCTTTTAAGTGCCATGAATCCTTGTCCCTGTGGCTATAGCAGTGATCCTCGGCATGAATGCACCTGTAGCAGCATGTCCATCCAAAAATATATGGCTAAGATTTCCGGTCCTCTGCTTGATCGGATTGATTTGCATATTGAAGTTCCGGCAATTCCCTTTGAAGCGCTTGCTGCCCGGCAGGACGGTGAAGCATCACAGGTTGTTAGAAAACGCGTTCAGGGCGCTCGTAACACCCAAATTAAACGATTCTCAAGCGATGGACACCTTCATTCTAATGCTGATATGCAGGCAAAGATGATCCGCACCGTCTGTCAGATCGATAAACCGTCCGCTGAGTTGCTCAAATCAGCCATTACAAATCTTGGGCTCAGCGCCAGGGCTTATGATCGAATACTAAAAGTTTCCCGAACCATTGCAGACCTGGCGGGGTCATCTAATATTTTGGCAGAACATCTTTCAGAAGCGATACAATACCGAACTTTGGATCGGCAGCTGTGGATGACTTAATGAGTTATTGGGTTGATGAGTTACTGAGTTTGTGGGTTTAATGGGTTTAATTTTGGAGTTATATGTTGGCTTATTTGCTGAATCTGACGAGGTATCTTGACTTTATCAAGGAACTCTATCTGCTTGACTGTCAGTGAGATAGCGCCATAGTCTTCTTCTACCAGGCCACGTAAGAGATAAGGCCTAACCTTGCTGAGCATACGGCAGAACTTTCGGTATACGTCTGGGAAGAACACCGTTTCATAAATGGCAGTTGTGTCCTCAAAGCTGACAAACTCCATAGGTTCATTATCTTTGGTGTGTACGACTTTACCGGTAATGAGCCAGCCAATGACCGGAATTTCTCTTCCAATATATTTATTGATGTCACAAGCTCTCACATATGGCAAGGCTCTTAACAAACTCTCGTACAGACTTAGTGGGTGCCGTGAGATCAGAAAACCGAGGACATCCGCCTCGTGAATTAGCATGGTTTTTTCAGAATAGGCACCTACATCCGGGACATAGTAGTCATTGCGCTCATGTAATTCCAACAATGAAGCCGGCTTATCATGGCGGTCCTGTCGAGCATGATTCTGATACAGTCTCCACATGAGCTGGGGCCGAGCTTCAATTCCCTCCACTCCGTCATAGCAACCCGCTTTAATAAGAGTTCGTATATCGGATCTGTCCAGTTCGGGCATACGCTTCAAGAAGGACTCAAAGGATCTAAAACGCCCGTTGGCCTTACGTTCGCTGATGATATACTCCAGCGCACTACGCTTGATGCCCTTTAATTGCATAAACCCAGTCTGAACCCAGTCATTCAGACCCGTATGACGGATCTCAGAATTATTGATACTGGGTAACACAACCTTCAATCCCAAGCGGCGAGCCTCTGAATAATAACCAAAGGTGGAATAGTAGCCGCCCATATTGCTCATTACCGAGGCCATAAATTCTGCTGGATAATGTGCTTTCAGATAGGCTGATTTAAAGGATACCAGTGCGTATGAAGCTGAATGCGGTTTGCAAAAGGAATATCCTGAAAAAGACATGATCATCTCCCAAAGGGTTTCAATCACATCATCTGCCACGCCATTTTTTCGAGCTCCAGTCACGAATTTTTCACAATAATCTCGCAGTTTGCCGGTATTGTGTTTCTTGGACATGACCTTGCGTAACTCATTGCCCTCATCGGCATCAAATCCAGCGAGACGCATGGCGACTCTGGTCACATCTTCCTGGTAAACCATTATCCCATAGGTCTCTTTAAGCGTTTCATCAAGTAGTGGATGAAGTGGATCATAGGTACCACCATGGAGCCTACGGACAAATTCTCGGATCCATTTATTCGCCGCAGGACGGATGATGCTTGAGGCAATGACCAGGTTCTCAAAATCACCGGTTTGCATCTTGCTCAAGAGTTGTCGGGTTGCCGGCGATTCTACATAGAAGCAACCCATAGTACCTGCCGTACGAATTAGTTCCTGGGTTCTCAGGTCATCCAGCGGGTTTAATTTCCAATAGGGAATATCCACGCCATAGTGCTCATGGATATCAGCCAAAACGTCTCTGATCACTGCCAGGGAACGGTTTCCCAGGATATCGATCTTCACCAGTCCAAAATCCTCTGCCTGGTCTTTCTCCCATTGAATAATCTGAACCCCCTTAGGTGCGCGTTGTATAGGAACATAAGTGGTGATCTCGTTGGGTGTCAGGATCACCCCACCTGGATGCACGCTCAAATAATGAGGAAAGCCTGCCAGGTAAAAGCCATTGCGAATGATCTCCGGCCAAGGATCCCGAAGATCCAGATCGCTGAGCAACGGATTGGTGGCTAGTTCTTCAAATGGATCACTGACATACCAAAGATGAGACAATCGTTTAGTGACTATACCGATCTCACTCTCGGTAAGGCCATAGACCTTAGCCACTTCACGGATAGCAGCCCGGGCCTTGAAGGTTACATGATTGCAAACCATGGCAGAATGGGAGTCACCATAAGTTTTGAAGGTATAGTCCAGCACGTCATCGCGGGTATCCCAGGGGAAATCCACATCAATATCAGGCGGGTCTTTACGTCCCGGCGATAGAAAGCGCTCGAAGAACAGATTGTGTTGAATAGGGTCCACATGAGTGATCTTGAGGGTATAAGCTACGATACTGGCTGCTGCACTCCCCCTTCCACAGGTAATGGGTG
>CAZOBQ010000095.1:0-9568 GCA_964578155.1 uncultured Lentisphaeria bacterium | reverse complement strand
ATAAATTGGCAGAATACTATGGAAGTCAGAAGAAATCAGATAGTATGTTTAGAAAATTAAAATCCTTGCTATGATGAGACAGGAAACTTGCTAAATTTCACCCGACAGGAACGTGTTGTTGTATACTTTCTGGTTATCACACTAGGCGTAGGTGCAATCCTGAAGTTAATCAGGGACAATCGTTTTCGTGATGATGTAAAAGCAACTCGTTTTTATGAAGAAGAACAACAATTCGCGGAGATATCTGAAAAGATAAACTCCTTGACGTTGGAATACATTGACAGTACTGGAGCTTCCGATTTTGAAACAGGGAAGCATATGAGCAGTGATTCGCCGGTGGTAAATCTCGGTGCCAATAAGATTGACATTAATACTGCAGGAGTGGATGAGCTTATAAAGCTGCCAGGTGTAGGTCCAGTAACTGCAAAAAGAATTAGAGCGTATGTAGAGGTCAATGGACCTTTTAAGGCTGTAGAAGAAATTGTTCTTGTTAAGGGGATTGGCAAAAAGATGTATGCCCGGATTCAGGACTTAGTTACGATAGAGTAATCGAGGAGGACTCGTGAATAAAGACGTTTTTAACAACCATAGAACCAATACCATAATAATTTCAGTTTTGGTAATCTTATTTATCAGTGTGATATATCTACCAAAATCGATATGGGACTATGAAGACGAGCTACGCGATGAGTCAAGGTTTCGCATGCAAACAGTTGGTTCAGCTGAAAAATTACACTACCAGCTAGCAAGGACATATACTACAGATCCAGAACAACTATTGTATGTGGTTAACAGCGTTCGGGACAGTCTTATTGCAGCAGCAGGGGACTCAAACTACAGTTATTATGGCGACCGACGAATTGCCTTACCTGGAAAATCTATTTCAGTTAATTATTCTGAAGAGTATCATAAATATTATGAAGCTTTACACTTGGAATTATTCAAGCTGTTAGAGCCCAATCACTACATGAACCCAAATGATGTATCAATATTCCTGGACACTGTCAAAGTTCTTTTTGATAATGGGAACTACTCAGGTGATCAATCGATGGAGCTGGACAGTATTTCATTGAGTTTTAATGTTTCTGATAAATATGATATTTTGTATCAAAATATTAAAACATCCATGTTTAATGCTCTGACAAATGGTAGTTATACCAAATATCCTGAGTTCTCAAATCCTCTGGTTGATGCCGTTATGGATAGCCTCGAAAAGAATCCAGAACTCGGCGGACTTGTTGATTTCTCCGGAATTTATGATGGCTCAGTACGGGTCGATTTTATCATCCCCACAAAATTTGAGGAAAATCTTGAGAAAACAAAATTAGCATTGAAGAAACAATTCATCGTGGACTCATACGATTCAGCTACCTATGGGGATACACTCTATGAGATGGCCCTCGCTGAATTTTTTACCCAAAATGATACCTCTGAATTCATACCAGAATTTCTAACACTGATGTACGCAGATACCAGTGGCGAAGAAATTGTAATACCGGTTGAGGTTAAAGTAGAGGACATGTATATAGCCTTGGACAAACGTCGCAACACACTTTATACCATGTTAACCGGATATAGCGAGCCAAGTCCTCTGATCGCAAGTACGGTCATTGGGAGAGCCATTGATTCCCTCGTATCACCGAATGTAGGTATGGATTCATTCTATGTTGATATCGATTTAAGTGAAGCCATATTTAGTATTAATATTCATGGCAGCGTTTCTGGCTATTTTAATACGGTTGCTTTGGAACAGGCCTATTATAAATCGGCTGTGAATCTAACCGATTTGGACTGGAATAAGGCTGCTATTGAAGTGGTAGAATTAATTGCAGAGAGACTAAAGTCCAAGGAAGACTTTCTGAACTGGCAGATAGTAGAAGTTGAGTCAGACACACTGCATGTGAATGTATTTGAAGAATTTCTGCGCAAATATGATGACATGAATATGAAGCTATATGAAAAACTAACTGGCAATTTCACCAATGTCTTCGACCATGCCTACGAGCTTGTTAGTAGAGCTGAATTATTAGCAAATGATGACACTCTCGGATGGAGTGGTTCACAGCTAATTGAATTCTTTCCTGATACACTCCTAGTCAATGTATTTCCCAAATATCTCGAAGAGTACGATACGACTTTCACGGTTCCAAGGGATACAGTTGTACGGGTTGATGATAGCACTTTTAACGGGGTATGGTATCGGAACAAGATCGGTGTAACCCAGAATTATTCCGCGGACACTTTGACCTTCCTTATTGCCAGTGACAATTCGGATTATCGCTATGATTTCCATGGTACAGATAGTGTTAGATCTCTCAATATCATGGAGAAAAGTGATACATCTCGCGTAGAACGGATTTATTATGGTGAAGACTCTTATGTGATCCTCTTTAGCGAAGATAGTCTCATGGAGAATCTGTTTGTGATTGCCGATGAATATTCTCTGGAGGATTCTGTCCAAATAGATAGTCTTAACATAGTTTCTGATGAATTTGTTGTAGGTGCCCAGGAAAAACACCTTTTCATGGATAAAGACTCCTTTGGTGGTTGGATCGATACATTGATCAACAAGAAGTTCATCAAAAAACAACTGTTTTCACATTATCTGCTTGAGGATAAGCATATGAAGTGTAGCGTCACTGAGCTGCCTTACCGGATCACAGTGCGCAATGATGTTAACCTCGCGGTTGAATCACCTATTGTGTTACCGATTAAAACCAACCGATATCTATTCTTTACACAGGTAGACTCAAGTCATGGTAGTATTGTTGATGGCGAATTTAGTTGGGCTAAATAAGAGGGCTTCCAACTATGCTCGCTATCCATATTTCCCGTAAAACTTTGAAATATGCCCAATTGGTCAATTTTAAAGGGACTCCCTTTGTGGAGAGCTTGGGAAAGATGGCAGTGAAAGAGGGGCTTCGTACTCCAGATACGACTAGTGCTGAAGTCATTCGTGGGTTATCAGAACAAATTAGTGAGATAAGAAATTCTGCAGAATTTCCAGATACCAGTACTCACCTCGTGATTGATTCAGATTGGTTTCCAATGCTTGTTCATGAAGTGGATGAGGTTCTTTCCAAGAGTGATATTGACAAATATCTGGAATGGCGCATCCGTGAAATGCTGGAGAGCTCCGGTGAACACTATCGCTTACTCCACCAAGAGCTTAGTAGTACGGATAAGACTAGACATAAATACCTTTCCATAGGTATACCTCAAACCTTCGATATCTGGGTTAATAAAGTTACTGAACCCTCAGATCTTGAGGTAAAGAATGTGACTTTGGATATCCAGGCTTTGGGAGACCTACTTGCCAGAGCAGACTTGCTGGATTTAGAGGGTGGTATTCAAGTTATCCTGGAGAATAAAGCGGGATCGGTGACCTGTTACATTTACAAGGGCAAAGACTATGAGGGTCACTTTCAGGCCACCATGGATGGGGACCGTAAACTAACTTTAAGTTATACACGCGGGGACTCCAAACTGATCAATAGTATCCTGAGCGCTATAGAAGCAGCGCTAAGGGGTACACAAGACCCAGATACAGTGATTACAAATCTATTCTACTTTACATCAACCGGCGACGATTCACTTCTTAATAATTTACAGCTTTTTGATACTTCTTGTAGGCCATTAAATTTAGTAGAACACTTCAATTTTAGAGATCCCGAATACGCTAATATCGATGAGTATGCAATCGTGCTCGGTGCCTTGAGTGTTGAGATAGCAGGTGGTTTTGATGAAGCTTGACCTGAGAAAAGATAAGGGTCTTCTCAAGTCGATAGTTTTCTCAGGAGAAGCATCCCAAAGTCATGATTTGTCAGAGGATGAGCTCATCGCTGAGACTCTGAGACGTCGGCACGACAAACCAAAAAAAGCGACTGATGTTGAATCAGCGACAGCAGATGACGGTAAAGAAAAAGCTAAACCAAAGAAGACAAAACGAAGCCCCATATGGCTGTTCCTACTATTATGGATAGTCATGGCCGGTGCCAGTTATTATCTCGAAAGGAATGATCTTTTACAACCAAACGTCAATATCATTAAATGGTATTGGATGGATGTTTTAGGCAAAGAATACGAGATGGCTATCACTTCTATTGAGATTATTGAAGAAGATCTTCCTTTGGAAGAAGAAGTTTTATCTGAAGACATGTTTAATCAACTTATGCCGGTTACAGATGATATAGCCGCCATGGCAGACTCTATCTATGGCATATTAGCTGATGATAGCTTACAGCAAATTCAATCAGACGAAATTGTAATGGACGACACAAGCACAGAATATTTAGAAGTTCCCGAAACACCTATTCAACTCTCTGATGATGATATTACGATTATAAACAATAGATCTCTCTTGCTTCTGGCAACAGAGATACTTGAAAAATATCCAGAGAATATTCAGGATAGCCACTTATTCCTGAAACGCGATGCACTTAGGCTTACTGCTTCAACTGGAGGCGCCTGGGTTGCCCAGATTGATTCCACCTTGGATAGGTTTGTTCTGGGTACTTTTAACGAAGATTATACCAATGGGAAAGCCAAGATATCCAGTAAATTCGAAATTATCATGAATGCAGAACGAGACTTCCAGGCGCATGTCCTGGATGGTATGAGACTACTTGATGTCCTTGCGAATCCTTTCTACGAATATTTAGTCGAGATTAATATCGATATTTCCCGCGGCGTTGACGATAACCCGGCTACCTTCGTATTCTCAGGGTCTAAACAGGAAATACAGTACGTATTATCTTCCTGGGCAGAGACTCGTGGTAACTTCTTGCTTCAATCCATTGATGTTAAGTCTCAATCTGGCAAACTGACTCTAAGTTTTGACGTAATATTCTTTAATTATTTACCATGACACGAATAATCGCTGGGGAATGGAGGGGTCACCCTCTGCCTAAGCTTACGACAGGTTCAGTAAGACCAACAACTGATCGTGCACGTACCATTCTTTTCGATACGCTAAGAGACGTTACCGAATTTTCTGTATTAGACCTTTATAGTGGTACAGGAGCTCTAGGTTTTGAAGCGCTAAGTCGTGGTGCAAGCTCACTCGTATCCATTGATAATAATAGAAAATACATTGACTCTCAAAAAGAGTGGATACAAAAGCACACAAAACCCTTTAAATCTTATGTTGGGGATGTAGAAACAGTATTGCCACGACTTCAGGATAAGTATGATCTTATTTTTGCCGATCCTCCATATGCTGAGGGACTACCAGCAGAAGTATTGAATTTAATTGAATCACATTCTACCCCCGATACAATTCTTGTGTTTGAGAGCGCACGAAGAAGTGATACACTATTGGAGTCAGAAATATATAGATTAGTAAAGCAAAAAGAAGTTGCTGAAACCAGAATTCAAATATATAAGGCGGATAAGTTATGAAGAATCGCTTAGCTATATACCCAGGTACATTTGACCCCATCACATTGGGTCATTTGGACATTATTGAACGCGCAGTATCAATATTCGATGAGGTCGTTGTCTCAGTAGGTCAAAATATTGGTAAACAACCTCTGTTCTCAGTTGAAGAACGTATCAACATGATAAAGAAGACTACTGCACATATCACTAATGTCACGGTATCCTCTTTCAATGGGCTGATCGTAGACTATGCTAAAAAACTTGACGCTAAAGCTATGATCCGTGGATTAAGAGCTATGTCCGATTTTGAATTTGAATTTCAAATGGCACTTGTGAATCGTACACTACATCCTGATCTAGTCCAGGTATTCTTGATGCCCCATGAAGCATATACTCATTTAAATTCCACCATTGTAAGAGAAGTATCGAGTTTTGGTGGTGATATAACACCATTTGTAACACCTTATGTCGCTCAGGTACTCCAAGCGAAATTTGGGTCAAAATAGTAAGGGCTATACGGATGCCAACTTATGAATACGAATGTCTGAGTTGTGGTAGCAATTTCGACGCATTTCAGAAAATGTCTGAGTCTGCTTTGGATAAGTGTGTGAAATGTCAAGGAAGTGTAAGACGAGTGGTTAGCGGTGGTAGTGGTGTGATCTTTAAGGGCTCTGGTTTCTATATTACTGATTATGGTAAAGAAAAGTCAGCTCCCAGCAAGACTAGTTCAGAAAAAGCAACTAAATCCAGCTCAAAACCTGCGAAGTAAAGCCAGTCTGCTGGGTATCTAAACTCAATCTATGTATAATTATAAAGCCATCCGAAAGGATGGCTTTATTTGTGGATTTAATTAAGACTTATATCTCATAATCATCAGGGATAGTAGCATTCTTTGGTACAACGATAATCCCATCCTTTATGATCACATATTCATCTTGATACTCAGAGATACCATCCTTATTGATGAGTCTCACGTTTTTACCCACCCGAACGTTTTTATCAAGGATGACGTTCTTCATTTCACAGTTCTCACCCAGACCGATCAATATTTCTGCCTGAGGAACTAATTCAAAATAATCTGCTCCCATGAAATAGACTCGGTCAAGTTTAACCCCATCTCGAATGACCCCTCGAATTCCAATAATAGAGTCTTTAATGTCTGCATCACCAATTTTGCAACCTTCAGAGATAATAGAGTGATCGATTCGTGCTCCTCGTATCTCGCTCCCGGGCAAAAATCGTTGACGGGTATAGATGGGATAGTCTTCATTGTAGAAGGTAAATTTGAACTTCTCTTCAGTAAGCGCGATGTTGGCTTCAAAAAAGGTTCGTATGGATCCAATATCTTCCCAATAACCCTGGAATCTAAAAGCAGTTGTTTTGTAGTTATCGATAGAATAGGGGATAATGTTCTTGCCAAAATCATCGCCTTCTGTTCCAAGCACAGCTTCTAGAACATCCTTGCGGAAAATATAGATCCCCATAGAAGCCAGCACTTGCTGTTTTCCATCAACAACTTCGGATAATTGATCAATCAGTGCAGGGGATTGAGGTTTTTCGATAAACTGGGAGATGGAACCCTGTGGATCAGCTTTTAATACGCCAAGTTCAGGCGCTTCTGAGACCGGCATGGGACGAACGGCAACTGAGACATCGGCGTTTGAATCAAGATGGTGCTTAAAAAACTCAGAATAATCCATTTTATAAAGATGATCACCGGCGAGAATGATGTAATGACTGACATCCATAGTGGCAAAACGATCCCAGTAGGATCTAACAGCATCAGCAGTTCCTTGAAACCAATCTTTATTCTTTGCCGTTTGCTGGGCCGCCAGGATCTCAATATCTCCACGTGAATAGATGTCGAATTTATAGGTCCGCGAGATATGCCGATGCAAAGAGGTGGTATTGAACTGTGTCAAAATGTGAATCAAATTAATCCCGGAATTGATGCAGTTACTGATGGGTACATCGATCAGGCGATATTTTCCACCTATATGCACAGCTGGTTTTGCGCGATATGAAGTTAGCGGTGACAAGCGTTCGCCACGTCCACCTCCAAGAATGATTGCCCCTAGTCTTACTTTTGAAGACTCCATCAACCCCTCACTTTCATGATTTATATAATTGATAATACTGTTTTGCGGATATATCCCACGAGAAATCTTTTTTCATAGCTCTTTTAACTAAGCGTAACCATTCTTTTTTGTCAGCATATACTTCAAGTGATGATTCTATCGCATCCCTAAGTGCAGCAGTTTCATATGGCTCAAAGACGAACCCTGTACCGGAACCTGATGACCATGGTTCAACAGTATCACTTAGTCCGCCGGTTTTGTTTACAATGGGAATTGTGCCATACCTAAGACTATAGAGTTGATTCAAACCGCATGGCTCAAAACGGCTGGGCATGAGAAACATATCCGAACCAGCTTCAATTAAATGTGCCAGAGGTTCGTTAAATCCATCATCAAAAGCAATCTGGTCTGGATGAGTTTGACTAAACTTTCGCAATTGTTTGCTTATCATTGGATCTCCAGAACCAAGAAAGACGAATTTTACCCCTTGCTCGATGAACTCCACAAGTAATTCGACAATCAGTGGAAAACCTTTATTTTCAACCAGTCTGGAAATAGACCCAATGAGGGGAGCATTTGCATCACCTTTTAGTCCAACTCTTTCAAGTAATTCAATTTTGTTCGCTCGTTTTCCAGCTAGGTGATGCTCTGAGTAGTGCGCTGTAAGATATTGGTCCAGCATTGGGTTCCAATATTCTGTGTCTATGCCATTGACAATGCCTCTGAGCTCACTTTTTGCGCCTTGAATTCTCTTCAGACTATGTGGGTCAACATTCTCGCCGGCGAGAAGTTCTTCAGCATATCCCTGGCTCACCGTATTGATGATGTCAGCGTGACTTACACCTTCTAATAAGGCGCTATAATTGTCCCATTGTGTCTTGGTCACCAATTTGCGCATTGAAGTGGGTAGCAGTTTTAACTCATCTTTGGAAAAATGGCCATGATATAAAAAATTATGAATGGTAAAGACTGACTTCTTAGCCACGCCCTGTGAATGTAACAAGACAGGTAACAGGCCAGTATGGTGGTCATTACAGTGGATAAGATCGAATGATATCAATTTTCTTTTTGCCAGGTCAAGTATGACCAGTTGGAAAAAGAAATATCGAAGATTATTATCCTCAAATCCCTCACCTGTCTCATCTGTATAAATCCCATCTCTGCCAAAGAATTCTTCATTAAAGACAAACCACGTCTGAACAGAAGAGGTGGGGGATTGAACTGACTGGAAGATTGTGTAGGCGTATTGGACTTTACCCAGCGCCACTGTCCCATTAATCTCTGTGGGCTCAATTTGGTAGCCTTGTCGGTCAATAAGGCCATAGAGTGGAGTAATGACTTGAATGCTGTCTACGTACGCACTAAGGGCCTGAGGTAAGCTCCCTGCAACGTCAGCCAAGCCGCCAGCCTTAGAAAAAGGGGTGACTTCAGCTGAAGCAAACAATACTTTCATAATTGTTAATTGTCCGAGTATTGCAGCTGACAGGTAATGGGTAAATGATCGGAGAAGCCACCATAATATTTTCCCCCTCGATACATTCTGTATGGCCAGCCCTTGTAATTACCTGCTGACTCAATCAGATAATCGGGTTTGAAAGGCTTAGTGGAATCCAGGACCCAAGAAAATCCTTTGAGATCTGCTAAACCAGGTGAGATAATAATTTGATCTAGTGTGCCCCAGACACCTCTGTACACATAAGTACCGGCTTTTGGGTCCATATGCAGGTCCCAAGTTGTGTTGATCAGATCACCTGGGTATGGGTTTGGATTCCAAGGTTTGGCTCGGAGAACCGTCTTTATGGACTCATTTGTAGGATGATCGTTAAAATCACCCATAATGATAATATCGGCATCAGGATCATTCTGGAGAATTTGATCAACTCTGGTTCTCAAGGTTCGGGCAGCAGTCCGTCTCAGGGGATCCGTCTTCTGCTCTCCACCCCAGCGAGAAGGCCAATGATTAATGAACACGTAGAGAGAATGTTGATTCTTAGACCTTGAATAGCTAAACTCAGCCTCGATGATGTCCCGGGTTTTTTCATTACCAGCTAAAAATAGGGGAATAAAATGCTGTTCACGCAATGTAAGCACCGAAGGATCATACAATAAAC
>CAZOBQ010000094.1:467-9591 GCA_964578155.1 uncultured Lentisphaeria bacterium | reverse complement strand
AATTTCCTCGATATGTGTCAACTGAATTGGTGAAATACCTTGGGCTTTCCCATAATCGAGCAATGGTTTTGACAGGGGATGATTACTATCCTGCTCAAGACCCAATGCGAGACCCAGATACTCTTGATCTTCTTTTGGGAATGTTGCGACCACTTTAGGTTTTGACTCAGTCAAGGTGCCCGTCTTATCAAAGACCATCACATTGATTTTGCTGAGTTCTTGAAATGCATCAGGCGATTTTATCAATATCCCACCACGGGCAGCAATTCCACTACCTACGACCAGAGCTGTTGGAGTCGCCAACCCCAATGCACACGGACAGGCAATGATCATGACCGATATCATGACATTGATTGCAAAAGTGAGTTCATATCCCAGGAGCATCCATACAATACCGCTCAATAAAGCGAGAGACATTACAATAGGTACGAAGACGGAAGCGATTTTATCAACCAATTTTTGGATCTCAGGTTTCTGTGCCTGGGCATTCTCCACGAGGGTGATAATTTGTCCAAACATTGAGTCACGACCAATTTTCTCAGCTCGAATTTCCAGAACTGATTGAAGATTCAAGCTGGATCCGATGACTTTATTCCCCTTTTGTTTTTCTAATGGGAGTGATTCTCCACTGATAGCTGATTCATCAACACTACTTTGACCGGAAGTAATGAGCCCATCAACTGGAATCTTAGAGTGGGGTTTTACTCTGACCATGTCTCCTTCATGGACGTCTGCCAAAGGTATGATTTTCCATGTGTCATTACGGTAAACTTCAGCTTCTGTTGGCATTTGATTCGCCAATCCAGTGAGCGCTTCAGTTGTTTTGCCACGAGCTACAGATTCCAGCCATTTTCCGAAGGTAATGAATAACAGGATCGTTCCAGCTGCCTCAAAATACAGTGTCTGGAAACCCGTAATATTCCAGCCCATGGTAAGGTTAGCTGCTGATATTAATGAATAGATATATGCCGATCCAGTTCCCAATGCTACCAGTGAGTCCATATTTGGGACTCTTTGAATGAGATGCTTGAATCCTCTTCGATAGTATCCGGCACCACTGACAACCAATATGCTTGCTAATATAAACTGAAAGCCCATGCTGGTGTTTTTTGTGAAAAGTGAGAGATCAAAGAACATCTCTGCCATAGAATATATGAGCAGAGGTATTCCAAAAACAGATTGGATGGCGAGCAGGTTTTTCCAAGCTTGGATCGTTCGCTGTTGTCGTTCAACCAGAGAAGAAGACCCTCGTGGTTCAAGATGATATCCCATCTTTTTTACGGCCTTTGTGAACTGTTTAATTGGTATTGGCTCAGTGCTGGTGATGCTTGCAGATTCGGTTGCAAGATTCACGGAGATTTCTTGGACGCCAGGGATTGAGGCGATGGCATTTTCAACATTTAGTACGCAAGCAGCACAGGTCATTCCCTCTACATCGAACTGATACTGTTGTGATGTCGAGGATCCGCTTTTATTAACTGCCATTTGTGCTTCCCAATAATTATGTATTCAAAAACAATATGGTTAATTATATCCACTATTATAATGAAATATGAAGCTGATGTAGTATACAAGATAAAAAATGTAATATTTATTCTTGGCGAATACCTACTCATGGCATATCATGTGAGATGATGAAAAAAATATTTCAGCTTTCCGTTATCAGCCTCGTGCTGATCACCCTGGCGTGTACAGACATGGGTGAACCAGAGATTCTCCTACCGCAGATCGAGGTGGAGGTAAGTATTATTGATTATTCCACGCAAACTATTGGAACGACACAATCTCGCGAATTTTACATCGCCAACCTGGGTGCCGGTGATCTGAGTGGTGAAATTACATTGGTTCAGGATAGTAGTGTTTTCACTTTTCAACCTGAAGGTACGTTTATTCTCTCCGAAGCTGATACCCTTTTTGGTGAATTAAGTTTTACCCCGATGAGTGCAGCCGAATACACAGCAGAACTCTTAATAGCCAGTGATGACCCGGATAGTCCTGAGCTTACAATTCAAGTTACAGGTACAGGCACAGCAGAGCTGGTTCCTGTGATCGCGTTTTCCAGTAGTCAGATTAGTTTTGGAACCATAGCTAGTGACACCTTTGCCCAGCAAACCTTTACCATATTCAATTTGGGCACAGACACACTAAATATTACCACCCTATCCACAGACCTGCCTGAATATCAACTTGATGTGAATGCACCCCTCACTTTGATTCCAGCTGATTCACAGAATGTAATCGTCACATTTACGCCAGCTGTTGCAGGGACATTCAACGCCCAGATGACGATTGTTTCCAATAGTAGCTCATCTCCGCATCAAATCATCATAAGTGGAGCAGCTGAAGATATTGTGAGTTACACGACACAAATTCAACCCATTTGGAATGCGAGTTGTACCGCGTGTCATGGTAGTAATGGTGGCTTGAGCTTAAGCTCGTATGCCCAATTGATGAGTGGTTCTAACAGCGGGGCGACCGTGATACCGAATAATGCGGTTGGAAGTTTACTTGTCAAAAGACTGCGGGGAACATCAGGAACTCAGATGCCTCAGGGTGGAACACCACTGTCAGAAACCACTATCAGTTTAGTGGAAACCTGGATCGATCAAGGAGCGCAAGACAATTGAAAACTATACTTAGTCTCTTATTTGTATTCATGTTGACTGGACAGGTTCTAGCGCTCCCGCGTTTTGCCATGATGGAGGATGTGAGTTGTGGTAGTTGTCATTCCTACCAAGGTGGCGGAGCAGGTCGTACCCCTTATGGTAAAGAGTATGCTCGCGAAAGTTTAGTGTCCAAGGATATCCCACTTCCCTGGGCTTATGAAGAGAATGATTTCCCGGCCTATTTTGGTATTGACGCAAGATACCAAATGATCACCATCGCTGGGACTGAGATGCGAAAATTTCCCATGCAATTTTCCCTCTACGGGGGTGCTGAAATGGGGAATCTTGTTGCTCACGCTGAAATCAATCGAGTTATTGATGAGTTTAAGATGAGTGGTGGAATCCGCTATGAAGGTTTGCCTTTTGAGACTTGGGCTTCGCTTGGGAAGGAACTTCCCGTCATGGGCTGGCGCATCGATGATCACACTATTTTTACCCGTGGTGGAAACCTCACCACTTTGGGCCTGGATAGAGAAGGGATGCCATACACACCCTTCATAGACTCTCCATTTCTAGTTGAAGTTGGAAGTACCCCTTTCTCCGGTCTGGAAATATCTGCCATGGCTGGGACGGGCTTCATCACACCGGATGATTCTGAAACCTTCAAGGCTGTAAAAATTGCCTATGGTTATTCTGGTGATCTGTTTATTGCCAGGGTAGGCTATGCCTATCTCCAGGAGGATGAATTGACAGCATCTGTAGCTACCTGGGGCCTGGGTATCAACAAATTTGTTTGCTTGGGTGAACTTGCTCAGATGAATGATTGGCCTCAAAACGGTCAGAATAATTATGCAGCAATGCAGCAGCTGAGCTATCATTTATTTCAAGGGATAGATATTGTGGCCAGATATGAATTCTTTGACCCGGAGGTAGACCTCCTCACAGGAGCTATCCAGCGCACAACTCTGGGTGTTGAGTTATTTCCATTTCCCGGGCTTGAGGTCAAGATGAGCTATCGAAGTAGCCAATTGGAGTTTCCAGCATTTACTCCAGATGCTGAAAATCAATTTTTGGCGCAATTCCACTTTTATATATAGAATATTTTAGTCTAGAGAAATCTTATTGAAGGGTAATTTGGGGTTTCACGCTGGGCTTGCTGATCTCCCCAATGATGGCTGCCTGTTTTACACCGCTGGCCTTTAGGCTGTCCAGAAGATCATGAGCAGATTCTTTGGGTGTACTCATGAGTAGACCACCAGAAGTTTGAGCATCGACAACAACCAACTCTAAACCTTCCGAAACTGACGAATCAACAATAACTCTAGGCTTGTAAAATTTATGATTCGTATGCAAGCCACCTGGGACGATATTTTTAGCCACATAGTCAAGGGTTCCAGGAAGGATTGGGAGAGGGTCAGTAAAAATCTTGGCATCCATCTGACTCGCATCTAACATTTCAAATAAGTGTCCCACAAGACCATAACCTGTAACATCTGTCATGGCGTGTATGGTGAAGTCTTTGGCAACCTCAGCAGCATATTTATTGAGTTGGATCATGCTTGCAGTCATTGCTTTGGTTTGTTCATCCGTCGCAATTTTTCGTTTCAAAGCTGTGGCAACTATGCCGGTCCCTAATGGTTTGGTAAGGATCAATACATCACCGCTTCTAGCACCCTTATTGGAAATGAGCTTATCCGGATGGATCACCCCAGTCACAGAGAGTCCATATTTGAGCTCATCATCTTTCACTGAATGTCCGCCAGCCAGAACAGCACCGGCTTCATTAAGTTTATCCAAGCCACCTCTCAGGATTTCCTTAAGGATGTTTTTATCCATGGTCTCTACCGGAAATGCAACAATGTTTAAGGCTGTTGTAGGTGTGGCACCCATGGCATAGATGTCACTCAAAGCATTTGCTGCTGTAATCTGGCCAAATGTGAATGGGTCGTCAACGATGGGCGTAAAGAAGTCCAGTGATTGGACAATAGCAATATCGTCGCCGAGTTTATACACAGCGCTGTCATCACGATGGTCAATGCCAACCAGTAGATTGGGGTGTGAGTTAATCTCTAACCCACAAAGAATATCGTCCAGGTCCCCTGGACCGATTTTCCCAGCTCAGCCAGCCGCTTTGACTTTTTCCGTCAGATTTATTTCTAAACTTTTTGTCATCACATAAAAGTAATCTTGGGAACCAGTGAGCCAATGGCAAATGCTGGTGCTCTGTATTTTGATTTAGGCTCGAAAAATGAGATTTCAGGGCTCAGTGGTAGTATTGTGCTAAGAGCAGAAAATTCTGAATACACTTATACTCTATTAACCCATATGGAGGATTGGCTCACCATAACCTCGATCGAGGAAGGATAATCTCAGGCTATTGCCAAATTTGGGAAGCTTTCGCCTCGTAATAATTGACTTCAGAATATCAATTCAGGCAGCGTAAATCACTCTAATTAATTCTGATTTTTCTACTCTCCATGAACTTATTTTCCTATGAAGAGCTCATCTTTAACTTGATTAATTAAGGCTGTACTGCCTGTGGTATAGGCACTTAGAAACAGTAGTAAAGTTTATTCTTTGAATTTTTAATTTGGCTCCTAGAATATCACCTTAATTGCGCGTAATCATGTCTCCTTTCACCATTATCATTGGTCATCCTAGGAATAAAAATTAGATTTAGGAATTATTATTTGTAAACTTAATTCAGATAGGAAATTGATGGCATTTCTGAAGAAAATGAGAAGCGAAAGATTTGATTATTTTTGGATCAAGCTAGTTCATTTCTATAGGCAGAAATTATTATCTGGATTTCAATTCAAAACCGGAGGTAGTGTATTGTGAAGAAGTTACTGTTACTTTTATTTGTTATTAGCGTGTTGGCCGTTTCTGTTACGGCACAGGACCTCAATCTGACTTTTGAGGATGATGCTGATTTGGTCAATTGGGGTTTATATGATGGACCAAATGGAAGCACAAATAAAACATGGGATGCAACAGCTGGTGTTGCTGGCTCTGGAGCATTCGTGTTTGGAGATGGTGGTTACCAATTCACCATGGAGCGCCCCATTGTTGCTACAACTGGAACAGACTACTCACTGACAATAGATTTGAAAACAATTGGTTGGGATGCAGCAAGCACCTGGAACCTCGATTTTTCAGTGGTAGGAATTGGTGATTCAGTTGGCGTGAGTATTATGAACTTACCTGACTTTACAGCAATAACACTAACAGGAACAGCAACCAGTGGCTCAGGGTACATTAAGATTCAGGGTTTTAATACTGCAGCCACAAATGTAGGTGGTACAATCGCTGTAACTATTGATAACCTAGTGTTTGATGATGACGTTCAGCCACCTGCTTCTTCAGTATTAATCAATGAGTTTGATACAAAGACCTCTAGCTTAGAATTTCTAGAGCTCTATAACACAACCGCTGCACCCATTGATTTGGCTGCTGGTGGGTATGTGCTAGTATTTGTGAATGGATCTGACGATGAACTTTATACCCCTACAGATCTAACCGGGACAATTCCTGCGAATGGCTTTTATGTTATCGCTGAAGCTGGTGTCACAGATATTGGTGGTTACACACCTGATCAGAATGGTACCTGGACCAGTTTTCAGGATGGTCAAGATGGAGTTGTGTTGGTGAGTGGTGCTGCTGCGAGTGATTTTCCAAGTGATGAAGCATATGATACTTTGCTAACTGCTGTTCCAGGAGCACTTCAGGAAGATGCCATTATTTATGGTGGTGTAGTTGATACCGGTCTTGAGGCACAATTCAATCTACTAGCTGGAACATTAGTTCCTGTCAGTTCTTCTGGATCTTCTGCAAGAGCAACGGATGGTCAGGGTGGTGCAGCTTATGCCAATGCAGATTGGGAAATTGCAGCAATACGGACTCCTGGTTCGACAAATGAAGTTGCTGGACCTACCTACATACCATATACCATTCTTGAAATTCAAACCCCTGATGCAGGTGGAGACACTACACAGTATCTGGATGAATATGTTGAGACCAGTGGAATAATTACTGCATTAACGAGTTACTCCTTCTATATGCAGGATGGCATTGAAGACTATTCTGGTATTTATGTTTACGTCAGTGGTGATGTAAGCGGATACGCTCTTGGTGACGATGTTACCGTGCAGGGTGTAGCCAGTGAATATTACTCATTTACTCAAATCTCAAGTATTGCTGACATTACAGTTAACTCATCTGGAAATGCCCTTCCAGCCCCAATCGTTCTGATAACAAATACCTTATCAGAGGGACATGAAGGTATGTTGGTGACAATTTCTGGTGAATGTACTGCGGTTTCAACTAACGCAGGTGGTGATTATTGGGCATTCAAGCTGGATGATGGCAGTGGAGACGCGCTGGTTGATGATCAGGTGTTTTCGGATGCAGAGAATTCAGCAACGGTGGGATCAACCTATGATGTTGTAGGTGTAGTCAATTATTATCACGACGCATTTACAGTCAACCCCCGAGATCTGGATGATGTAGTGGATAATTCTATTGTTACCAGCTCAGTATTAATCAATGAGTTTGATACAAAGACCTCTAGCTTAGAATTTCTAGAGCTCTATAACACAACCGCTGCACCCATTGATTTGGCTGCTGGTGGGTATGTGCTAGTATTTGTGAATGGATCTGACGATGAACTTTATACCCCTACAGATCTAACCGGGACAATTCCTGCGAATGGCTTTTATGTTATCGCTGAAGCTGGTGTCACAGATATTGGTGGTTACACACCTGATCAGAATGGTACCTGGACCAGTTTTCAGGATGGTCAAGATGGAGTTGTGTTGGTGAGTGGTGCTGCTGCGAGTGATTTTCCAAGTGATGAAGCATATGATACTTTGCTAACTGCTGTTCCAGGAGCACTTCAGGAAGATGCCATTATTTATGGTGGTGTAGTTGATACCGGTCTTGAGGCACAATTCAATCTACTAGCTGGAACATTAGTTCCTGTCAGTTCTTCTGGATCTTCTGCAAGAGCAACGGATGGTCAGGGTGGTGCAGCTTATGCCAATGCAGATTGGGAAATTGCAGCAATACGGACTCCTGGTTCGACAAATGAAGTTGCTGGACCTACCTACATACCATATACCATTCTTGAAATTCAAACCCCTGATGCAGGTGGAGACACTACACAGTATCTGGATGAATATGTTGAGACCAGTGGAATAATTACTGCATTAACGAGTTACTCCTTCTATATGCAGGATGGCATTGAAGACTATTCTGGTATTTATGTTTACGTCAGTGGTGATGTAAGCGGATACGCTCTTGGTGACGATGTTACCGTGCAGGGTGTAGCCAGTGAATATTACTCATTTACTCAAATCTCAAGTATTGCTGACATTACAGTTAACTCATCTGGAAATGCCCTTCCAGCCCCAATCGTTCTGATAACAAATACCTTATCAGAGGGACATGAAGGTATGTTGGTGACAATTTCTGGTGAATGTACTGCGGTTTCAACTAACGCAGGTGGTGATTATTGGGCATTCAAGCTGGATGATGGCAGTGGAGACGCGCTGGTTGATGATCAGGTGTTTTCGGATGCAGAGAATTCAGCAACGGTGGGATCAACCTATGATGTTGTAGGTGTAGTCAATTATTATCACGACGCATTTACAGTCAACCCCCGAGATCTGGATGATATAGTTGATGTCTCTCCGACGGTCACAATCGCGTCTGCATTTTCAATCAGCGATATAGAGATTGAAGTGATTTATTCAGGAGATATGACAGCCGTCGATGTAGCTGATTATTCACTATTAGGTACAGCAGGTGTCACGTTTACCTCAGCAACAATTGATGCTGCTAATGCCAAGCTTGTCCATCTCGTAGCTTCTGCCGCAATTACAGGGGATGCTATCTTAGATACTCTTGTGGATGCTGCTCTGACTGATACACTCGAAATGTATGCTGGTGTTACACCCATCGCCTTCACAAACGCACTGAACCCCGGTGGTACCATTGAGCTGGGTATTACAGCAACATTTGCTGGTCTTGTGACAGCCAATGACGCCTACAATAATGTTTGGGTCAGTGATGGCGGGAATGCATATATGGGTGTTTTGGTCTATGATTATGACTTTCAGGCCGATGTAGCAGTTGGTGATGAGATTATGTTCACTGGAGAATTAGATGTCTATAACAATCTCTCTGAGTTGAAGAGCGCAACCTTACTTGGAATCGCATCCAGTGGTAATGCAACTACCCCTGCCCTGATTGCTGGATCTGATATTGATAGCTCTCTGGCTGCGGATACCAATCCTGGCGAACAGTGGGAAGGTCAGTTGGTTAAGATCGCTGAGGCAACTGTATTATCCTACAATTCTACAGATTATTATTACGTGTTGAGTGATGATGAAGGTGTCACCACCTTCCTCGTAGGTGATAATGTTGACTATCATCTGGGTGTAGTCTCTTTGACGGTGGGATCAGTTTATGATATCGTTGGTGTGATTGATTGGGATGTCGATGAACTGGCATATGCT
>CAZOBQ010000094.1:0-457 GCA_964578155.1 uncultured Lentisphaeria bacterium | reverse complement strand
TGACGTGATGGAGGTAGTTGGTGTAGCGATGGATGGTGTGCTTCCTGCTGAGTATGCCCTGAGTCAGAATTATCCGAATCCATTTAATCCAACAACGACAATTGAATATGCATTGCCTGAAATGAGTGATGTCTCATTCATTATCTATAATATCCGTGGACAGAAGATCAGGGAAATTGCACTATCTTCGCAGCCAGCTGGATTTTATAACTATACATGGAATGGAACGGACGCTCAAGGAATCCAGGTTTCCACAGGTGTTTATTTATATGCTGTTAGAGCAGGTAATTATGTAGAAACCAGAAAGATGCTGTATCTGAAGTAAAAAAAATACTTCCAGTCGGTTAATTCTGGAGAACGGCTTTCGGGTGCCTAAATTGAGTTTGGGTAACCGGAAGCCGTTTTAATTTAATCGACTGCTTTTTTCGTTCTAAAAAGAGTGGGGTAAGCTAATTAG
>CAZOBQ010000093.1:0-9672 GCA_964578155.1 uncultured Lentisphaeria bacterium | reverse complement strand
TGTAAACCAGCGGAGCCCATATAAGGAGCTAAAACTTCCGGCAGCAGAACGCTGCCATCAGCTTGCTGATAGGTTTCCAGTAGTGCAACTAGTAGTCTGGGAGTTGCTACTCCAGACCCGTTTAAGGTGTGGAGAAGTTGCACTTTTCCACCGTTTTGAGGTTTGAAGCGAATAGCTCCGCGTCTTGCTTGAAAATCTTCAAAGTTTGAGCAACTAGAAACTTCTAGCCAGCGTTCTTCTCCTGGCGCCCACAATTCAAGATCATAACATTTGGCTGCTGCGAATGACAGATCACCAGTTACCAATTCTATGACTCTATATTCCAATCCCAGGGCTTCCAATATCTCTTCAGCATCACGTCGCAGCGCTTCTAGCTCATCATAAGATGAATCCGGATGAACAAATTTTACCATCTCGACTTTATTAAATTGATGCAGGCGAAGAAAACCGCGTGTATCCTTTCCGTAGGATCCCGCTTCTCGGCGGAAACAAGAGGAGTAGGCACAATAACTTATTGGCAACTCTTGCTCTGGAAGGATCTCATTCTGATGGATATTGGTTACTGGTACCTCAGCTGTTGGAATCAAATAGAGATCATCCTGAGGGATTTTATACATATCCTCTTCAAATTTTGGAAGTTGTCCAGTGGTCGTCATGGTCTTTTTATTGCTAAGAACAGGAGGTAATACTTCTGTATAACCGTGCTTATCAACATGAAAGTCGAGCATGAAGTTGATCAGAGCTCTTTCGAGTCTCGCACCAACCCCAGTGTATAGCGGAAAACCAGGGCCAGCTATCTTGGTCCCTCTGTTAAAGTCAAAAAGATTTAGAGAGGAGCCTAGATCAAGATGAGTTTTCAAGTCAAAATCGGGGTTAAAACGATTTCCCCACTCTTTGACGACAGGATTTTCAGAGGCATCTTGTCCTACCGGGACAGAATCATGGGGTGTGTTGGGAAGTTGGATGAGTAAGTCATAGATCTTCTCTTCCACATCCCGTTGCTGATCATCTAATACTTTGATTTGTTTGCCAATATCGCGAGTACGTTCAATCAAATCCTGAGCATCTTCTTTGTTCTTCTTTCGGCTGGCGACCTCACGTGAAACGACATTTCGCTCATGTTTTAAGGTTTCCACCTGTGAGATCACATCTCTCCGAGTTTGATCGAGATCTAGAATCTTATCAATGTCAACGCTGGCATTTTTATTCTCTATCCCTAGTCTAACCCAGTCTGAATTTTCTCTAATCTTTTGAATATCTAACATATACTTACCCTAACAACTAATTTTCATCATCTCGCAGAGTGCGCCACAAGCGCAGAGCTATTTTTAAACCAATAGTCGAAAGTCACAAAGTCCAAGGCAGAAAGCTTAAACCCTGAACTTCTAACTTCTAACTTCTAACTTCTAACTAATCTATCTACTACCTGATCCTGTAAACATCACATAAACAGTATACATGATAATCTTAAAATCAAGTCTAAGTGATATATTCTCTAGATAAAACAGGTCATATTTTAATTTTAACCGTGATGCTTCCAATGTTGTATCATAGCCCTGTTTCACTTGTGCCCATCCTGTAATACCTGGTTTTACCTGATGTCTTCTAGGGTAGAGAGGGTACAACTCAGAGATTTGATCAACAAAGTACTGCCGTTCAGGCCGTGGTCCAACCAAACTCATCTCATTCTTTAAAATATTGATGGCTTGTGGAACCTCATCCAATCGTAAATGTCTCAGTATACGCCCCACTCTGGTGATTCTTGGATCATCTTCTACAGCCCAAACAGGGCCGGTATCGGCCTCTGCATCCTGAATCATTGTCCTGAATTTTATCACATTAATGGGTTTGCCATACCTTCCAACACGCTCTTGTGTAAACAGGACCGGACCCTTTGAATCCATTTTAATAAGAATCCCAATAATCAGTAAGAATGGGGAGGCCAAAGTTAGGACTGAAATCGCAACAAAGAGGTCAAACACACGTTTGGCTATACGTTCCCAAAGCGGCATAAAATCAGGCATAATGTCAATTAGCGGAATTCCGTGTAACTGCTGGGTGCGGGCTAAACCTGAGATCGCATCAAACATATCTGGATTGGTCTTAATACCAACTTTATGGCCCTGCAGCAACCTGATGATCTCAACAGTGCGATCATGGTGGTCTTTATCCAGGGCAAGCACAACTTCTTGTATTTGATGTTCACCGATGAGCGTAGAAATGCTATTCAACTCACCCAATACTGGAATTTTGAGTAAACCATCGTCCACAGACTCATTCTCGTCCATCTGAATAAACCCCATAGGTTTGTATCCAGAGCGTGGTCTCTCGTAGAAAGCATCTTGTACCATCAGCCCTCGACGATTGAGCCCCACAATCAACATTGGGGCAAGCCCTTTACCCTTTTCAAGCAACAGAAGGTGGACAGACCTGATGATCATACGGCCGATACTGATTGAGACGATTAAAGCGATACCATAAAATATGAGAATGCTTTTACCGAATGTCACCGGATTGTCTAAATCTACAGTGAGTAAATAAATCAAGAACGTACCTAAAAAGACATATTTAACAATATTGATCAACTCATCAGAGCGCGACAGCGCTAGCCTGAAATTGTAGAGGCCATACCATGAAAAAAGGAGGACCCAGAATAATGATAGAACCATTGATGGAAATTGCATATCAGACCAAACCAATTGGATGGTATTGATGTACATACCCGATTCAAATCTCAAGATAAAAATGAGTATAAAACTCAGGTTGATGGCTAGTACATCAGCAGCAACGAGAAATAGTCTTTCTAACCAGCGTAGCATCGTTTTTAAAACCTGTTCCTTTATTCAAATTAAATCAGCGCTGTCATGCTAAAAACCGGAATGAATATAATCTTCAGCAAGCAGATTCAAAGGTCACCCTGATAGCGATTAATACATGCATCACACTAAACCTGTCTTATTTTTCACGATGAAAAAGATTATTATTCTACTCGCACTGATTCAAACTCTGTTTGCTCAAAATGTTCCCTTTGTGACGGATCATCCGATTTATCATTTCTTTGACAGACAGGAAGCCCTTGGAAATATCAACTCTGAATTTTGGAGTACACGACCCTACACCTACATACAGATTAATGATATGCTATCTGAATTGGAGAACAATCGGTCAACCTTATCAGAGTCTGATTTAAGAATTCTTGCCCGATTTCAGCAAGAATTCAGCCGAGAATTTGAAGAGGGTATCACTTTCCCATGGAATACGTCCAAGCTGAAAGGCCTGCGAAGTCAACAGAAACAGGTGACAAAGCCTTTTTTTATGACCTATCAACAGGACAGCACAAAGGGTTGGATCAACTGGTCAGAAACTTTTCGCATCCAAAATAATGGAACGAGTTCAAGAGGCTACTATACGGATCACCTAGGCATTTATGGTCAAAAGGGAGCTATTTCATTCACAAGCCAATTCACATATCACCGGGCCACAAAAAATGATGATTTCGATGAATTGCCCGAGAGTTATAAAGAGGGCTACTTATTAGAGCGAGATTATTTAAAATGGGTCAACTGGGACTATACAACTTCATCGCTTACTTATACCCATAAAGATTTTAATCTGGGGATTCATCGGCAACCGATATATTGGGGTTATTCAGCGGCAAATTCACCCATCATATCAGACAACGTCTATCCCCTCCCTCACATTCAGTGGAGCACTCGAACCTCTCATTTGCGCTATGTATTTGTCCATGCTCGTTTGAGTCCAAATGAAGCCTTGGTAGTTGATACTCTCAATGTTCGCAGGAATTTATCAGCTCACCGGGTAGAGTTTGACATCAGTCCCAATTTTGAATTCGCTTTTAATGAAATGATTATCTATGCACATCGAGATTTTGAACTCGGATACTTAAATCCGGTGAACTTTTTCTTTACTGAAGAACATGTTCAAGGTGATCTGGACAATTTGCTAATGGCCTTAGATTTTAAATGGAGGCTTGGAACCGGTCTTACTACTTATGGGACATGGTTCTTCGATGAACTACACTGGTTCAATTTATTCTCAGGTTGGTGGGGAAATAAGTTTGTTTTTCAGTTGGGCGCAAGCTACTTCCCAAAAGCCAACTTACCCGCCTTCAATATTGAATACACTGCAGCAAGACCTTGGACTTATTCACATAAATTTCCTGTGAACAGCTTTACTTCTGCCGGAAGAGTCCTCGGCCTTCAAGCAGGACCAAACACTCAAAGCCTTCATTTTGGATTGGACTGGCAAGTCGATCCAAAATTAAACCTTCACGGAACACTGGATTTCTTAACCAGGGGTGATGATTTAGGGGCCGATCCTTTAAATAGTTATCTTCTTCGAGGAGATTTTGAAGAGGATGATGAAAGTTTTATAGTTGGTGATTTGCAGGAGTCAACACGTTGGGGATTTTCGGCAAATTATTATATTCAACCCACTACCATCGTTAAATTTAGTGTAGCCAATGAAAATCTATACGAATTGGGTATTAAACTAGACTGGTAAGTCATTCAACTCTTGTCACACAGAACAGGGTGTTGAAAATCGATCGAATTAGCTCTTAATGAACTCGTGTTCAATGGTTGCTTTAACAGCACTTGGAAGTGAAACCAGATTTTTCGTGTTCTGCGCCATCAACTTATCAGTATTAATGGTAGAGTTGGAACAAAACTTTTTTATTCTTATGGCACTTATTGGAAACTTTTTTCGGGATACAAAAGAGATTAAGTCAAGCAGGTATCCCCCCGTAAGTCCTATCCAATATGGGATGTGTAATCTTCTTCCCTTTTTGTGTAGTGACTTATTTGTTAGAGCAATTAGTGCTTCCATGGTCAAATCCGGTTTGTCAGCATAGTTCACGATACTGGATTCTGAATCTCCAATAATCGAGACAATGTATTCAACTAAATTTCCCACATACGCTATTGATTTTCGATTCTGCCCGCTGCCGACCATGATAAATCTATTCTCAGCGACTTGTTTCATCAGGTTATAGACATTGCCTCTGTTCCCCTCACCAAATACGACTGTGGGACGAACGATAGACAGAGTTCGATCTTTCTGTGATTCAGACCATTTTGAGAATATTTGTTCCGCTTGAAGCTTGCTCTTTCCATAATCATTGAATGGGATAAGGTCAGAACTTTCATGAGAGTCATATAGATCCATGCCATAAACAGCGACCGTTGAAGTAAATATTATCTTCTTAATATCGTTAATTTTGCAGGCATCAACCAGGTTTTGAGCGCCTTGGACATTCACATCATAATACAGGGATTTGGGAGTGACATTATCTTTATGTTCTGCTGCAAGGTGGATAATAACATCTATCCCTTCAAGGGGTTTGATCAGGGCCTGACTTTCACGAATATCTCCAATATGAGTTAAATCAGGGTAGGCTTGGCTCTGGCATTTATCGAAATTCACAACAGAATGCCCTAATTTTAGCAACGCTTTTATAAGATGGGTTCCAATAAAACCACTGCCACCTGTAATAAATATTTTCATGTTAGACTTTCATCATTTTCTATTTGACACTCCGAAGATATAATCTGCAATAAATCTTGAGCGAGCTGCTCTCGATCGAACTCGTTATTCACCAATTCCCTACCATTAACACCATGCAATCTACAAAGATCTGGGTTGTTGGCATATTTCTCAATTGCGTGAGCCAAATCCTCATCATTTTCTGGAAAGGTTATCAATCCGCAATTATTTTCACGAACTAGCTGTGTTGCCTCTCCTTCAGGGACACTCAGGATTACAGCCTTTGTCATGGCAAAATATTCAAACATTTTCGAGGGTAAAGCGCCTTGGAAAAGTTTATTATCCTTCAGCGGAACAATACCAACATCGATTTGCCTAAATAGTGATATTAGCTCCTCTCGAGTCAACAATGGATACAGAGTCATATTATCTAGATTTTGGCTCAATTCCTCAATCCTTTTTCTCTCACTACCATCTCCAGCTATGATAAACTTAATTTTTTTGTTATAGCCTAGTCGTTCAGCAGCTTTCAAGATTATCTCAACATTATGTGCGAGTCCAATAGTGCCAAAATAAGCAATGGTGAGGGTCTTTTCATCTGGCCCAGCTTTATCTGTGCCAAATCTAGAGACTAACACTCCATTAGGGATAAATATAACATCCTGATGTCCTAATATTTGCAGATGTTGCTCAATTCCTTTTGTGACGGCCACTGCTTTTTTTGAAGAGAGAACCATCCAGCTCTCTATTGACTCCAAAATCCTGATGACTGTGGAGTTCTTGAGCATCCCAACAGATATAATCGATTCGGGCCAGATATCTCGTATTTCAAGGATAAAGGGTTTATTCAAAATTTTAGATAAAATTGCACCGGCTATACCACAAAAAAACTGTGGACTTGTTGCAATTATTACATCTACATCTTTCATTTTTCGACCAAACCATATAGCTCGGACCATATAAACGATATAATTCATTATACGTTTAAAAAATCCCGCGTTCGGAGTCAGGTACGTTTTTAGTCTAAATACATTGATTCCCGACATCTTTTCATGCTGATAATGGTTTTCATATCCACCGAATATTGTTCCATGGGGATGATTGGGTACATTCGTCATAACAGTGACTTCAGCGCCATTCTCAACCCATATTCTCGCATGTTCAAATGTACGATTGGCAGGAGCGTTAACTTCTGGGGGGAAATAGTGAGAAAGGAATAGAATTTTTGGGGTACTATTCATTACCACCTCAGTATCTTCATAGGATGAAATCAATGTAGGGAATCATATAACGCTAACAGTTCTCTTTCAGCGGTATACCATGAATACAGTTCTCTAGTTTTATTCCGTGCACTATTACTTATTTCTAAATAGTTAGCTTTTAATATCCGTTCCATGGCTGAATGATAATCATCAATGTTACCTGACTTAAACGTATATCCACCTCTAGCTTCAGAAATAACCCTCATAGCCGGTAAAGCATCAGCAGTTATCACAGGTTTTCCAAAACTCATATATTGGAATATTTTATGAGGAATAGTAGTATTGGTGTGGTCATTCGCCCCTTGAGGTAACAAACAGTAATCACTTTTCTCGATTAACCAAGGTATATACTTTATATCTATCCACCCGGTAAGGATGACTTTACCCTTTAAGTGAATATCCATTTCAATTTTTTCTTTTAGCTCGACTTCAAGTTTCTTCCCGGTTGCTGATAATCCTCCACCTACAATTAGTAACAGGACATCTTCATAATCCTTCGATAATCTTCTGAATGCCTCAATTGTGATTCCCATGCCACGGTGTATTTCAAGACCTCCAGTATATAAAAAGATCTTCGTTTGTTTTGATGGAAACTTGATCTCATCGTAGGGAGTATTTGCAAGAAAAGTATCAAGATTTACGTAATTACTCACAACATAAACTCTGTTATCAGGAATTTTATATTCCTCGATAATTCTATTTTTATTTTCATCAACGACTGCGATCAATCGATCAAAATACCGGATCGAGATATGTTCAATTAGCTTAAATATTGCAGGGTGTTTAAGCCAATACTCAAGTCCTCTTTTTTTCCATACACGCAAAGCAGCTGGATAATTTTCATGCATATCATAGATAATAGATAATCCAAAGATATATTTCAGTAATATCGCTAAGGGTGCTAATGGTAGATCATGAACATGAATCACATCAATAGAGTAACGACGAATTATCTGGGCACTCCGAATAAACCAATATGGATTCAAGAAAACTGGAATTTGTAGTATTGTTTTTAAGAACCCCGGACTTTTCGCATGAACCAATCGATGAATGATTGCGTCTGACCACGACTCCCTCTGCTTTTGTTGCCCCTTATTTCGACATAGTATATGAATTTCATCGGAATTTTTTACGAGACTCAATACCTCATTTTCAACTCGGATATCAGGCGGGAAAGTGGTTTGAAGGATCATCAACACTCTCTTAGGTTTGATCTGCTTATAGGTAGAATTCATTTAGCGAATCTCAAAGATTTGATTTGATACGATTATTTTTGACATATGATTCTAATTCTCAATTATTTCATGCACAATACCGAGTTAACTTTCAATACATTCCCTTGTCAAATAACTCATCCAACCATTTTTCTAATCTGGTGGACATCATTTTTATCTATATATTTTACTAAGTAAAGCACAGCAGGGAAACCAATAACAAGTAAGATTTTTAGTACTAATTCATATTGGTCCATCTGATTATCCAATACCCGTGGTATCCACAAACACAATATGTATATTAAGCCAATTTTCGATACCTGTACCCAGTTGTAACTTATCGGGTAATATCTTCTGGAGGCAAAATATGTCCCAATAGGTAATAAAAGATAAGCGATAGATGTAGATGCGGCTGCACCCATTATTCCGTACACTGGAATTAATTGATAATTCAACACAATATTAATCAATGCGCTAGCCCCTACGATAAATGGCAGGTATTTTGTTTTGCTCTGAAGGTTAATTCCAGGTGAGAAAACATAATAAAGACCGTAAAAGACATATGATATAGTTACATATGGTACAATCTTAAACGCGTTTAAGTATTCAGGCACTGCAATTAAATTCACTATTTCCTTAGCAAAGAGTGAGACAGTTAAACTTACAAATAAACTTATTGCTAAGAAATATTTGAGGACACTGGCATAGATTGCCTTAGCTTCATTTTGGCTTGAAACTGCCCACAAAAATGGTCCCCAAGCTATGGTAAATGGTCCAATAATCAAAACCTGCACTATCATACCAAGCCTGTAGCCCAGTGAATAGATTCCCAAGTCGCTAGGCGAAACAAGCCCCTGTAAAATGTACCTATCACTCACTGATAAAAGCATGCTAGCTAAGCCCGCTGGAACGAGGGGAAGCCCATATTTAAGCATGCTTTTTAACTCTTTAACATTAAATCCATAAGAAACACTACTCCAAATACTTCTGACTGAATACAGATACACTATTGAGGTGCTAATCAGCATAGCCAACAGTATACCCTTGATGCTTAATTTGTAATAAACTACGAAGAGTATGCTCAAGCCCATTAACAGAAACATACGAGAGAAAGCCACAATAGAATATTTCTTTGCCTTTTCTTTTGCTCGTAAGACAGACAGATATACTACAATTCCGACCTCAAAAAAAAGTGATAGGAAGATCAACCTGAAGTAATTGCCATAGTTTGATTGTAAAAATATGATTCTGGATATCATTGGTGAGATTAATAGCATAAAGGAAATGATAACCGCTGAAGAAATTGAAATGAATATATATGTTGTGCTAATAAGACGTTCTCGTTCATCTGGACTTTCAACAGTATAATATGTTTTAAATAGTGCTGATGAGAACCCCATTACGAGGACAATGTTGAGCAATGCTGCTGTGGTTCTGAGGATCTCTAAAACACCAAACTCACTTGGTGATAAATAATTCGTATAAACAGGTAATAGGATGAATGCTACTAACTGAACACTTATAGAACCGATACCATAAATGATTGAGTTTTTAGTCAGATTAGCTATGTGATTTTCTGGCATAATAAAAAAGTTATAGCTACTTCGCTATATCGGCATTGATAAAATTAGCGTGGACAATATTATATACTTCTTCGTATTCTGTGATACGATTTGACCAGTCATAAGATT
>CAZOBQ010000092.1:0-9834 GCA_964578155.1 uncultured Lentisphaeria bacterium | reverse complement strand
TATTCTAAGATAGGTGTGCGGGGTCATGGCAGGAAGCATTGCAGCCACCACAACTTATTGGCTGATCTTTGGGAGCTCGATTAAGCATCCAAAAATATCTAATCACAGCTCCAACTGCGATTCCCACAGAGACTATTACCAATAGTGAATCAATTAACTCAGCCAATTGAACATGCCTCCAAAATAATTAATCCCGAATGCCAGGCTATAAGCCAGACCTAAGGAATAGACGATAGAAAAAATGGTATATCCCCAGGTTCCAGTTTCCCTTTTAATGGCAGCAACTGTTGCTAGACAAGGTGTATATAGTAAGGTAAATACCATAAATCCTAGTGCCACCAGTGGAGTCATTCCTGATGACCGTAAACTAGTGATCACACCTCGGTTTTTCTCATCTACATCCTCACCAACACCAAATAGCACGCCATAGGTTGAGACAACGATCTCTTTAGCAACAAAGCCTGTTATGAGAGCCACACTTTCACGCCAGGTGAACCCCAGAGGCGCAACAAGAGGTTCAAATGTTTTACCGATCCTCCCGATCCACTTCTGCTCTGTGATCTCACCAATCTCCTGTTGCCGCAGCACAAAGAGATCCGTTTTCTCTTGTCCTGAATATTGAAGCTTTAAAATCTCAAACTGAGAGCGTAATTCAGCATAGCTCAGACTTTCTTCATATTCGATCATTTCAGAATGGTAGTTGCTTTTATCTTTTTCAAGAGAGAACTCATATTTTTTCGTCAGATTATTTACTTCCTCAGAGTAGGACTGTGAGATTTGAATCCTCTCAGAATCGTAATCACGTGTTACCTGCACTTCTTGTGGAAAATATCCCAAGACCCAGATCAAGACTGAGCCAACCAGGATCACAGTTCCCATTTTCTCAATAAACAGGAATCCCCTTTCCCAAGTGTGGAGACCTAAGGATCGCAGGGTCGGACGCTGGTAAGGAGGTAATTCTAAGACAAAGGGCTTTGATAAACCTTTGAGAATTGTTTTACTAAATAGTTTGCCGCTGGTAATGGCAATAAATATCCCCAGAACATACATAGAGAAGATCACAGTGGCGGCATTATCCGGGAAAAAGGCGCCTCCTACCAAGATATAGACCGGTAGTCTTGCTGAACAGCTCATGAAGGGATTGATAAGTACGGTCAAAATACGATCTCTTCTGGATTCCAGAATACGGGTTCCCATGATTGCAGGAACATTACAGCCAAACCCCATGATCATCGGAATAAAAGCTTTTCCATGGAGACCGATATTATGCATGATCCTATCCATAATAAAGGCTACGCGGGCCATATATCCTGAATCTTCCAGAGTGGCGATAATAAAGAAGAGAATAAAAATATTGGGTAAGAATACGGCAATAGCACCCACACCGCCGATAACACCTTCAATGAGCAGACTGGCAAACATACTTTCAGGAAGCAACCCGGATAAGAAATTCATCAAAGCAACAACACCGGTATCGATCAGGTCCATGGGAATCGCTCCCAAATCATAGGTGACCTTGAACATAAGCCACATAAGCAGTCCAAAAATGGGTAGCCCCATCCATCGATGGGTCAGGATGCGATCTATCTGGCGACTGTAGTCAGAGGTGACACTCAGATTTTCGACAACACATTCTCGCAAAGCTCCCTGAATAAAGCCATAACGAGCGTGGGATATAACGGCACGCCCGGTGTCTTTGAACAGAAGTTCAATTCTTTCGACGGAAGTAGCAGTCTGTTCAAGGATCTTAGGACCTTCCTCTGAGGATCGGACCTCTTCTCGTGCCTGCTGGTCTGATTCTAGTAATTTGACACCAGTCCAGCGCAGCATGTGATCACTCTTACCTGAATCCGCAAGAAGTGAAGTGATTTTCTGGAGCTCAGCCTCTATATCCCGTGGGTAGGTGATATTAATCTGACGTGCTTTCTGTGAGAGCTCAGTGGCGACTCTCAGGATCTTCTCCTTGAGAAGGTCAACACCTTCCCCAGTTCTACCTACCAAGGTAACCACAGGTGCTCCTAATAAGGTAGCCAGTGTCTCTATATCAATTTCAAGACCCTTTTCCTCGGCCATGTCCATCATATTCAGGACAATCACCATGGGTCGGCCTAATTCAATTAATTGGGTAGTTAGGAATAGATTTCTTTCCAGATTTGATGCATCAATGATGTTGACCACCACATCGGACTCATCGTTGACAAGGAATTCACGTACGATGGTTTCCTCTGCTGAGAATGCAGTCAATGAATAGGTACCAGGCAGATCAATGACGTCAAATTGATTCTCTGAATGGGTATAGCGTCCAGTTTTGCGTTCTACTGTTACCCCGGGCCAATTCCCAACATGTTGACGAGCACCGGTAAGGGCATTAAAGATTGTTGTTTTTCCACAATTGGGATTACCGGCAAGGGCGATACTAAAATTCATAACTAAGAAATACGCTCCACCGCAATTTTCTGGGCATCTTTAGCCCGAATTGATAAGTGATAGCCTTTAACAATGAGCTCAATGGGATCTAGCAAGGGAGCATATTTATCGACGCAAACCTCAGAATTTTTTATCAGTCCCATTTCTATCAGACGCATCCGAAACTGTTCACTTCCGCCAATCTCAATGACTCGCCCTTTTTCTCCAGGCTTTAAATCACTTAGACGGAGTCCATCTTTCGATGTGTCCGACAATTGGTGGCGGGGTTTTTTGTTAAAGTTGAACATCTATTAATTTAGGATTGATTTTTTGTTCACACTCAGAACAGGTTCCAAAAATATGCATAGTGTGGGTAGAAGGTGTGAAGTCATGTTCTTCGCAGATGGCTAACTGCTGCGCCTCTATTTCAAGATTGAAGAATTCAATAACTTTACCACATTGTTCACAGATCAAATGGTCGTGGTGTTCATCATCCCCCTGATGGCGCTCGTAACGCATACGTCCTTCACCAAAATCCAATTTTGTGACAAGATCCTGCTCTACAAGCGCTTCCAGGCTGCGATAAACGGTTGCCCGGCTAACATTTTTTTGTCGTTTTTTAAGCTCAAGATAGATTTCTTCGGCATCGAAATGCTCATGGGTTCCATCTAAAAGCTTTAGCAAAGCTATTCTTTGTGAAGTGGCTTTAAGCTCGTGTTCTCTCAGGGTTGCCTTGAGGTCTTTGTTTGCTGTAGCAGTCATTATCTTATCTCCTATCGCGATAAAGATAAGACTCATTCTCATTTAGGCAAGTGCAATTCAGTCTCATTTAAGTTTTACATCAGGTTTGTGACTTAATTAAATTCACTTCCCCCTATAAATGAATATTTTTACATTCCTCCACAGCAGAAAACATGGATAAAGGGAATTCGCATGATTGATCTTACTTTTAAACTTAACCAACGCATGGAAACTATTAATATTGATCCTGATACTCCCCTTCTCTGGGTACTTCGTGATCATTTTGGCCTCACCGGAACGAAATACAGTTGCGGGATGGGAATTTGTGGGAGCTGCACTGTACACATTGATGGCAAACCTGAACAATCTTGCAGAATTCCTATTAGCCAAATTTCCGGGAAACATGTTTTAACCATAGAAGGCCTGGGCGCTGATGGACTTCATCCGGTGCAAGAAGCCTGGGTGGATGAGGAAGTTTCACAATGTGGATATTGTCAACCGGGTCAAATCATGACGGCAGTTGGCCTCTTAAATAAAAAACCACATCCAAGTGATGAGGATATTGATGTGGCCATGAATGGCAATTTATGTCGTTGTGGGACCTATCAACGAATTCGTAAAGCAATACACAAAGCTGCAGAGGAGGTCTAAGATGACTTCCACAACCCATAATTTAGACAGACGGGAATTCTTAAAATTAAGTTCTGGCAGCACAATAGCTCTAGTACTTGGGTTTAATTGGTCATTATTAAGTGGCGAACAAAGAGAAGGTACTTCTTCTGCTTTTGCACCAAATGCCTATTTGAGTATCGGTGAGGATGACACAGTAACCGTTGTTATGCCCCGCAGTGAGATGGGACAAAAGATCTACACTACTTTGCCAATGATTCTGGCTGAGGAGCTGGAAGCGGATTGGAGTAAAATCAAAGTTGTACAGGGAGATCTTAATGAAATATTTGGATCTCAGACCACTGGCGGTAGCGCCAGCGTTCGCACTCAATATGATCGTTTAAGAAAAGCTGGAGCCACTGCGAAAATCATGCTTATTCAAGCAGCAGCAAACCAGTGGAAAGTCAATGAGTCTGAATGTTATGCCGAAGAAGGGTTCGTTTATCACGTACAGAGTAAACAAAAATTAAATTACGGAGCATTAGTAGCTAATGCCCGGACTCTACCTATTCCTGAAAAAGTCAAGCTTAAGGATCCAAAAAACTTTCGTATCATTGGGCAAGCATATAAAAGTCTTGATGGCCTGTCAAAGGTTGACGGAAGTTTAAAATTTGGATATGATTTTAATCTCCAGGGTATGCTAACTGCTGTTGTTGCTCGAATTCCTCGATATGGTAGCACACTGAAAGATTTTGATTCTTCTAAGAGCTTGAAAGTCCCAGGTGTTATAAAAGTGGTACCAATTTCATCTGGTGTAGCAGTTATTGCTACCAATACGAGTGCTGCACTTAAAGGTCGCAAAGAACTGAATGTGAATTGGAATAGCAGTACTTTTGACAAACTTGATAGTGAAGATATCTCCAAACAACTCAGGGAAGCTCTGACACATAAGGGTACGATTCTTAGAGATGATGGCAATTCAGATCGTGCTAAGGAAGAAGCTCACAGGGTGATCGACCTGACCTTTGAGGTTCCCTATCTAGATCATGCACCTCAGGAGCCAAATAATTGCACAGCCCATATTCATGATGGGATATGTGAAGTATGGGTGCCTACTCAGAATCCTGGGAATGCTTTCCGGGGTGCTAAACAGGTCACTGGTTTCAAGGATAAACGAATAAAAATACATACGCTCCGTTCAGGAGGTGGTTTTGGGCGAAGACTTCAGCAAGATTTTGTAACTGATGCGGTTGAAGTAGCCCAACATACCAAAGTTCCGGTAAAAGTGGTACGTACACGCTCAGAGGACATAAAAAACGGATTTTACCGTCCAGCAACTGTACATGAGGTATCCGCTGGACTTGATGCTTCAAATCAAGCTCTCTTTTGGAATCATAAACTATCTGGACCTGAAGATGGATGGCATGGAATCTTCACTGGAGGAGCCGACGAATTAGCCTACTCTATCCAGCACCAGAAGGTCTCATACGCTATGACCAAATTGCCTGTCCCCATTGGTGCATGGAGATCTGTAGCACATACCCAGAATGCATTCGTCAACGAAAGTATGATCGATGAAATGGCTCGACTTACAAAACAGGACTCTCTCCTTTTCCGCCGAAACCTCCTTCAAAATAAACCTCGTCACCTTGGTGTTTTGAATTTGGCTGCAAAAAAAGCCGGGTGGGGTAAGAAATTGCCTAAGAATCGTGCCATGGGTATTGCAGTTCATTACTCTTTTCAGAGTTATGTAGCTATGGTGGCTGAGATATCACGCGATAAAGTTGGTAAAATTAAAGTAGAAAAGATCACTGCTGCAATTGATTGCGGAACAGTGATTAACCCTGATGGGGTTCGAGCACAGCTCGAGGGTGGTGTTGTCATGGGACTCACTGCCGCGTTACATGGGGAGATCACCATAAGAAATGGCCGCGTGAGACAGTCCAATTTCCATAACTATCCACTATTAACTATGTCTGAGATGCCTGAAATCAGCACACATATTGTTAAGAGTACTGAAGCTCCCACCGGTGCAGGTGAACCGCCTGTTCCCCCAACACCACCTGCTCTCATGAATGCCATAGCAGCCTTGACAGGAAAGCGGATAACTAGATTACCGTTAGATAACCAAATCTAGGGGAAAGAAGCCATTGAACAAGCGATGGCAACTCAGTAAAAAACTTTTAAACGGATTGCGAATTAAGGCTTAGTCTTCTACATCCAAGTTAGCAAACTTGGCAATGAGTTTCTTTTTCACATTACCCTGGAACATGACTGTGACCTTGGCCTCCGGTCCGGTACCCTCAACGTTGAGGATTTTACCCTTACCGAAGATCTTGTGCCCAACTTCCATACCAGGCTCGTAGACACCCTCTTCTCTCGAATTCAGGGTTCCTAAGGCACGTTTCATGCCGATTGATTGTCTTTTCGGAGCTGGCTTAGTCGTTTTCGTTCTCGTCACCTTTGTGGCTGTATTTCTGCGATACTCTTTTGGAGAGAAATCACTAATTGTTCTAGTTCCATATTCTAATAAGTGTGTCGGTATCTCATCCAGGAAGCGTGATGGACGACTATACATCGTCTCTCCATACCGCTGTCGCATTTGAGCACCACTTAAATATGCACGTTCCATGGCTCGTGTCAAGCCTACATAAAATAATCTGCGTTCTTCCTCCAAAGCCTCAGTTTCATCAATTGCACGCTGCAAAGGGAACAGGCCATCTTCCATTCCAGTGAGAAACACAACCGGAAATTCAAGCCCTTTGGCGCTGTGTAGCGTCATTAACGTGATCTGTTGCTGGTCGTGATTATATTTATCAATATCCGTCAGGAGTGCCACTTCTTCCATGTAGCCGACTAGAGTTGGTTCATCGACGCCCTGGGCATAATCAGAAATAGCTGCTAAAAGTTCATAGATATTATCCAGGCGAGCATCACTCTCAGCGGTGGCTTCCTCTTTATATTGTTTGACAAAACCGAGCTCATCAACAAAGACACGTGCCCACTCTTCCAGATTTAGTTCTGTCAGTAATGCTGAATACTTGCTGATCAATTTGACAAACTCGATCGTTTGATTATAAGCCCGAGTTGGCATACCGACTTCTTGCGCACGCGTTGCTGCCGAGAATAGTGAGATTCCCTGATTGGTCGCAAAAGCATTGATCGCTTCCTGACTTGTCTTGCCGATTCCGCGCGTGGGTTTATTAATAATGCGCATGAAGCTCACATTATCAAGAGGATTCACAATGAGACGAAAATAACCTAGAATATCTTTTACTTCCATCCGGTCGTAAAATTTTGTTCCCCCAATGATCTGATAGGGAATCCCATTCCGGCGTAAGACATCCTCAAGCGGTCGTGATTGGGCATTCGTGCGATAAAGGAGGGCAATATCATGAAATCCGTATCCATTCCCCCGACATACTGTCTGAATCTCATCAACGATAAGACGGCCTTCATCAAGCTCATTGCGGCCTTCCAGAACCTTGATCACATCACCATCAGCACTCTCTGTAAATAGCTCCTTGGGTGTTCTATTCTCATTTTTTGCCACAACAGCTGAAGCAGCACTAAGAATGGTTTTTGTAGACCGATAATTTTGCTCAAGTTTGAATATCCTGGCACCGGGAAAATGTTGCTGAAAATCGAGAATATTGCCAATATCTGCACCGCGCCAACCATAAATAGACTGATCATCGTCCCCAACGACACAAAGATTCTTATGCTCATGACTCAAGGCCTCAACAAACAGGAACTGAGCTTTGTTAGTATCCTGGTATTCATCTACCATGATATACTTGAATCGATCTTGATATTTTTTTAAAATGTGCGGATTTTTCTTGAACAATTCCAGTGGCTTAAGGAGCAGATCATCAAAATCCATGGCACTACTCTTTTTAAGCTCTGTCTCGTAAAGTGCATAGACTTTAGCCACACGCTCATCATGCGTAGATAGTGCCAGATCGGCAGCCTCATCTGGAGAGAGCATCTGTGACTTAAATTGTTTTATCCCATAGAAAATGGCATTGGGCTTGACCATCTCAGTAGAAATATTCAAGTCCTTCATGATCTTTTTAACTACTTTTTGGCCATCATCATCATCATAGATAGAGAAACCTGATTCATAGCCAAGGTACAATGCATCCTGCCTTAACATCCATGCACAAATTGAATGAAAGGTTCCCATCTTTATAAATGGAGGAGCTCCAAGGATATTTTCAATACGACTTCGCATCTCCTTTGCTGCTTTGTTTGTAAAAGTCACCGAGAGTATCTGCTCAGGCCTCGCTAATTGCTTATTAATTATGTGGGCAATGCGGTGAGTGAGTACCCGTGTTTTTCCACTGCCGGCTCCGGCGAAGATCAGTACGGGACCTTCCAGAGCTTCTACAGCAGCTTTTTGCTGGGGATTTAATCCCACTAAAATATTACTCAACGGTTGGTTCTCCGTCGCTGATAGCGATTTACTTTATTGTTATGTTCACGTAATGTTTTTGAGAAATCGTGGGCGCCGGAGCCATCATTCTTTCCCACAAAATAGAGGAAATCTGATTCTGCGGGATCCAGACTGGCTAAGATGCTTGCCAGGCCGGGATTTGCAATGGGACCAGGCGGTAAGCCCTTATACATGTAGCTATTATATGGGTTATCAATACTAAAATGTTTCCTCTGGATATTTCCATTCCAGATTCCCTGTTGTACCAACATATAGATGATCGTTGGATCACAGTTCATCAGCATGTCGGTTGTTAGACGGTTATGATAAACGGATGCCACCATGCGTCTCTCGTCTTCACGAGCTGTTTCTTTTTCCACTAGAGAGGCAAATGTGATCAAACGGTGCAGGTCGAAACCAAATTGTTCCGCCTTTTCTAGCATTTCAGGTTCAATACTTTCCCTAAAATGACTCACCATTCTTTTCATCACCATATATTCATCACTATTTTCTAAGAAACGATAGGTCTCTGGAAAAAGTGTTCCCTCCAAATGCTGAAATCCGTCACCAGCAATTTCAAGCAGAGATGGATCTGTGAGCAAGGCTGTCATTTTCAAGGAGTCCAGTTTTAACTTCTGACTCAAAAGACTAATGATCTCATCAGATCTAAGCCCTTCAGGGATTGTAATACTGATCTCAGTTGCTTTGGCATGGGCTAAGGCGGCAATAGCTTCACTATTACTCAGGCGGTTATCCAAAGTATAGACACCTGGGTAGATTGAACGTGTTCTCTGGAGCAAACGGGCAGCTATTTTGAAAGTATTTGGTGAACGAATAATGTTGGCCTGATATAATTGCTCTGCAATTGTGCTCAGGGTTGCCCCTTCTTGGATCACAATTTCAACCACTTCAGCTCCACCCTGTTTCTGGGGTCGTGAATCAAAAATAAAATAGAGACTGGTTATCCCCGAAAAGATCAGAATAGTGACAATTACCAGGCTCAGCTGCGGGATGTTTTTCAAGTACATTTTCCTTTTTATGGTCGATCAATATATAAGAGCTCTTTTGGCATGTCAACGCTCGTAAATAATTATCAAGATTTAAGCTTTTTATTTGCGCGCCTATTGTGCGCCATCTATATTCGCCGCGCTATGGGAAATGAAGTTAACAAAGACGGCAAACACTGGCTCTCCGAGTTGCCTTTTACAAAAACAAATTATATCCTTTTCATAGCAGGGCTTTTTGTCATAATTCTTGGTTACGTTCTTATGGGAACCGGTGAGTTAAACAGTACTCAATCATTGACTGTTTCACCCATCGTGTTACTCATTGGCTACCTGGTGATTGTTCCCGTAGCTATATTGTACAAGAAGAAAGACTAAGTCGTTTGATACTTTGGGGATCGTAGTTCAGTTGGTTAGAACGCCGGCCTGTCAAGCCGGAGGTCGCCAGTTCGATCCTGGTCGGTCCCGCATTAAAATCCTGCCTTATGGTGGGATTTTTTGTTTTTAGTAAGTCCTACACGAATCATATGAGATAGAGAGTTTTGTTTGAGGACAGACTCACCCCGTCACAGCTTCGCTGTGCCACCCCTCCCAAGAAGGGATTCTCCCACCGATAGAGAAAATAATACTTAGCAAATA
>CAZOBQ010000091.1:0-9871 GCA_964578155.1 uncultured Lentisphaeria bacterium | reverse complement strand
ACCTAATTCCAAAATAGTTTTTCCAAATCTTTTGGCAACAACCTCGCCCACGTGGCGACCCATAGGGGTTGATCCAGTGAAGGAGATCAGAGGAACTCGCTTATCATTGACCATTCTCTCACCAATAGTGGAGCCACGACCAATCACGAGATTAAAGATTGCTTTATAGCCATTTTCTTCTAGAACTTGGTTACAGATATTTTGTACAGCTACTGCACATAGTGGGACGTTTGATGATGGCTTCCAAACCGAAATATCACCGGCAATTGCTGCGAGGAATGAGTTCCAAGCCCAAACGGCTACTGGAAAGTTGAACGCCGAGATAACGCCCACAATACCCAAAGGATGGTACTGATCATACATTCTGTGCTGAAAACGCTCTGAATGCATGGTGCTTCCATAAAGCATACGTGATTGACCAACAGCGAAATCTGCGATGTCGATCATTTCCTGAACTTCACCATCGCCTTCCTGCTTGATCTTACCCATTTCCAATGCAACCAGACTACCTAAAGCATCCTTCTTCTCTCGAAGAGCAACACCCATTTTCCGAACTAACTCTCCACGAACAGGTGCGGGAACCTGACGCCACTCCTTGAATGCAATTTCAGATTCAGTCATGACCTTTTCGTAATCATCCACGCCACATTGAAAGACACTACCGATCAGTTCGCCTGTTGCAGGGTTGTATGATTTTAATACATCATCACCACCCGTTGCCAACCATTCACTGCCACCAACACTGGCTCCGGCGTTAAACTCTTCAATACCTAATTCTTTTAGAAAATCCATATTTACCTCTTTACTATTTATTCAATTTCGTTTGTTTCATATTGATTAATAGGAATCATAGCTCCCTAAATGCTCACCACTTTTTCCTTAAAGCTTATACCTTCAGACTTTAACTCTTCTAATACCGGTTCATAGATAATTGGATCTACTGGGATGCGAACACCGGTTAATTTAATCTTTCCCTGAAGAATGAGTTTAGCTGTTATGGCCAGGGGCAAAGAAACAGTCCGTGCCATCGAACTCGCACCCTCGGGGATACCATAATCAACAAGGGTCGATGTTATAGATTCTTCATGATCAGGGAAACTGGCTTTAAAACGATGCTCCAAAGCTACCATATCCCGTTCACCTGGCGCATAAGCCATGGTCTCACTCATTAACGTTGCCAATATATCGATGACCGTTGTAGTTCCAAAGTTCTGTAATTCTTCCGAAAATAGACCCAACCAATCCAGAGCCTGAATGACCTGATCATTTTCAGCCACTTCTAGTTTCTTCGCTACTTCAGTACGGATTTTATCAGGATCTAAATCATTAACTCTGGCCAGAATGTTTGCATAACTAGTTTCACCAAAATCAACGGGTGAGTTATCCAGCAAATGCAAGGTATTGAAGGCCAGGATATACTTATGCCATCCCGGATATCTTAGTGTTCCTCTTAGCAAATATTCTACATGATCTAAGCCATAGGTCGCTTGGTAGGCAGTGGAATCACGATTTGGGTAGGCTTCAAATTCACGGTCCACGATGGTCATTGGGGTTGTGGAATGGAACAATCGGGCTGCAGGGATTTCTTTCATTGCCCCGTTTTCAATGTAGCGGGCTGAACTTTTCCCTGCCATGAGGACTCCCTTAGGACTCCATGAAAATTTATATCCAAACGGGTTGTTATTTGCTTCAGGAGCAGGAATGCCACCACAAACTGAAACAAATTCTTTAACTTTGCCACCACGGGCACGAACATTGTGAATGATTTTCATGGCCGACATATGATCAAGGCCTGGATCCAAACCCATCTCGCATAGAAAGAGAAGTCCCTTTTCACGTGCTTCAGCATCCAGCGAACGCATTTCCTCAGAAACATAGGATGCATTGATCATCGATTTGTTGGACTCAAGACAATGTTTTGCAACCAATGTGTGCAAGGTGTATGGGAGTAAAGATACTACCAGATCAGATTTAGATACAAGTTGGTGGAGTTGCTCAGTGTTATTTACATCAAGGGATGTTGCTTCACCACGTGGATTGTTCTTTATCGCCTTTGTAGCATTCTCCTGAAGAATATCAGCAACGGTAAGTGTGTAGGTCGTGTGTAAAAAAAGGTAGTCTATAATTGGCTGCGAGACAAGCCCAGCCCCTAGAATAAGTACGTTTTTTGTCATTTGAATTTGCTATGCCTTTAAAAAAGTATTTAAATATTCAAATTTAGGCGTCAACTGTCCACGGTGAGCAATCACAGCTTTCTTCACCTCATCTGGTAGATCTAGCTCTTCAAATGCCTTTGAATAGTCACAGATCCCCATAGCGGGAATAAATGGTAACAAAGCTTCACCAAAAGCTTCTGATGCTTCACGAGGTAGCTCAGCTGGCAAATTGTCAACAGCCATCACAACCGGTCCCACACCCTCAAATCCAAATTTTTTATCCCCCGACTCCAAATCATATACATAGGATGGATCTGAACTATAAGTGGCTCCAACATTAAACTGAATGGAACCATCAATATCACAGGTAATATCTCCGACTACCGACAGTGAAGGTTCAGTCAGGTAATGAGCTTTAATCTCATCAATGCTAATCAGCCTGGGGCAATCCGTATTCCAGAAAATGCAGTTAATGAGAATATTTAATCGGTTGATATAGGTATTAAATTTTGATTGGTATTTTTCAGGGTGACTGAAATAATCCTGCAATTCAAACACTGCGCTGGCATCTCGAGGTTCAAACATGTCTTCTTCTTTGAACACTACTTTAAGAATCTTTCCTTGGTAAATAGAAAGATCATTTTCGAGGAGATCATCCGCTGATATTTCAACTAGAGGTAAAATATCTAATATGTGCTGTGCCCCTTTTGACACATTCCCATAACCTGTAACTCCGATAACCAGAGGTGGTTTATCAGCCATCCAGGCAGTTAGTTCAGGTCCCACTTCTTCAATAGCTATTTCAATATCAGCAAGATCTTTGTACTCTTTTGCCTGCATGATCTTCAGAAAGGGACTATCAATTCCCTGGGCTTTGAGTCTCTGGCCATAAGACCATAGAGAATTCACCGAACCTGCTAAGCCAGCATGCCTTCCAAAGAAAACTAGGCGCCGATCTAGGTGATCACTTATGAGTTCATAATCAATCAACGTGGCACCCACATCAAGAACATGTTGTAGCAAGGGCATATTGTAATCTTGCCCCTTTATTGTGTGAGAAAAGAAAATGTAGGCTTGGTTACTATGAATATTTTCTATTTTAATCTCTTTAACCGCTACCACCAGATTTGCAGCCGAAAGAACTGAAGACATCTCAATATCTATTGAGGAGAACTCATCATCTTTGAATGCACGTTGATTTGAAGGTGAAACAATGAATGAAACTTGCGGGTTTTCTGATTGTAATTTCTGAATTTGTGCAGGGATTAGAGGGATCCGTCCCTCTCCAGATTTGTGCTCAGAAATGATTCCAATTTTGACAGTCATCAGCACTAAAATCCTATCTTTAAAATTGCGAGTATTTGTTAGCGATGCAATATAGTTTAGAGTCTATGATTCTCAAGACTAATGCGAGGGAATTTCGTATTCAGGAGGGCTTTCTAGCTATTCCTACGATACTGGTTAAAAGTGAGTGCGGAGTTACCTAATCCAATCAATTAAGCTTTCACTGACATGCTCTGTTTGGGTAAGATTAGTCTCTGTTTTGGTCTGTAAATCCACAATGAAAATATCATAATGATTATTCCCCTCTGGGAATGCCCTGAGTGTCATTAAATACCTCCCATCAGGTGAAAGTCTAGCTTGGCGGGATACGGTTTCCAATATCACTTGTGATTCACGAGTCTTAGGGTCATAAAGTGAGTAGACGCGAGTACCAGTGTTATCATTTATTTTCTGCGAATATAATAATTGTCCAGTTCCGCTCCACTGCTCCACGAAAATATTCTGATTGGCCAGGTGCTCTTCCTTCTCCTCCGATTCAAGATCATACAGGATGGAGAGCGATAATTGTCCACCACCAGCCATATCGAGCCCTTTTGATACTTTCCTATAATGGATTTTGTTGCCTTCAGGTGATATTAATGGCCAGAGATGTTTCTCACCCCCACGATTCTCATTGACCAAGCTAAACTTTCCGTCCATCAGCTGGTAAATGTTACTGGCACCGGGATATTGGCTTAAATCATGAGCAGGAAGTGTCAAGTAAAAGTCTGAATTTCTTCCATAGCTAGGCCAGGCACCACTGGCAATTTCTGTAACAAGCTCATCTTGAGCCCTCCACTTCCCATTCACTTGTTGCAGGGGTCCGAGAAGGTGGAGTTGTCGGTTACCTCCTCCGGCATCAATGAGGAAACTGATATAATTTCCATCCAAAGATAACTGGGGTGTAAGGATAATTTCATTTTGGCTTACACAATTATAAAGTACGGAAAGAGTCCCACCATCCATAACGACTATAGCATCATTCCCTCCTATCGTAGATATGTAGGCCTGTTTGCCATAATTATTTATGGCTTCAGATTCGGTATTGGGAGCTGCTAATCCCATGACACACCACATGCTAATAAAAATGACGATCCTCAAAAAATACACCTCTATTCTGTAATACTTATTGTTCGGTTATTTACTGGGTTGATTGATACGAATCCAGTCCTTTAATCTCTGTTCAAGCCATTCTGGCTCCAGCTCGCTGTTCGGATACTTCCCTGCGACAATTCGTTGACGACAAGCTTCAAAAAGGATGACTGCTGTAGCTACTGAGACATTCAGACTCTCTACCATACCAAACATGGGGATCTGAATATTTTTATCAGCTAAACTTGTCATTTCAGAGGAAACTCCCCGTTTCTCATTTCCAAAAATAATAGCTGATGGTTCAGTCCAATCAATATCATGGATAGAGATTGCATCCTCTGTCAAATTTGTTGTGTACAGCTTGAAACCCTTAGATCTAAGATTCTCAGCTAATACCTGCGGATCATCATAACGTGTTTGGCTTACCCATTTCTCTCCTGAAGCTGTAACTTTTGGGTGAAGAGTTGGGAAGGATTCGCGAGTGTACAAGAGCTGAACTTCATCAATACCTACTGCATCTGCAGAGCGAAATATTGCAGCTACATTGTGGGGATCGTGGATATTCTCAATAACAAGAGTCAAGTCCAACTGACGTTGAGCCGAAACTCGATTCAGTGTCTCCAGTCTGCTCTCAGAAACCATGTCCAAGAATTGTTGCTGAGAATGTAATTTAGTCAATGTAAGCTATTTTAATTTTACCGCTGTTCCATATGCCATAACTTCAGCCGTCCCCTGCATGACCATGGCAGTTGAGAATCTCACACTAACAATTGCATCCGCTCCAAGGTCAGCAGCTTTCTGCTGCATTCGCTCTACTGCCTGATTCCGTGCATGAGCCATCATCTCTGTATACTCTGGTAATTCACCTCCGACTAAAGTGCGTAGCATGGCCACGATATCACGCCCGATATTCCGGGCTCGAATTGTACTTCCAGTAGCTACTCCTAAATGCTCAGTAATCTCTTTCCCTGCTACCAACTCTGTCGTATACCAATCTACCATTTTTCTCTCCTGAAGGTTTCGTCTGCTTTCATCTTTTTCTTCTGCCGTAAAACATAAATCAGTCCTACCAAAGCTAAGATGATCATACCTGTATACAAAAATTACTCCTAATTTGAAGATGATGTATCCAACATATGAGCACAGGACTAGTCATTCACTTCTTCGCCCAACTTCTTCAGAAGTTTAAGTGTGTAAATTCCTGCATCATGCTTATCAGCCCAAACAAACTGGATAGCGTAGTGACCTACCCAATGAAACGATACGAGTTCGTAGGTTTTTTCATTTTTTAGGAGTGGGATACCAAAGGTCTTGTTCCCAAAAAGATCACTTTCCCCTGAACAATTAGCACAAGGGCAGCTATCCCTTAATTTATGGAAGTCGATCAGAGCTTCATCGCCGTCATCCCAGCGAATCGCAACTCCAACCGGCAAATTTACTATATCTGTAATTTTCATTAAGATTCCTTTCGGCGAAATATAAACCGAACCAATAGACTTTCAGACTAGAAGATTTTGGAATTGAGAATTAGAAAGTAGAAAGTAGAAAGTAGAAAGTAGAAAGTAGAAAGTAGAAAGTGGAAAGTGGAAAGTGGAAAGTGGAAAAATATTTCTTGTTAATTCTGATTGAATCAATGACAATACGTTACGGTTCACAAATATTCCCAACCAATAGAAAGAAGCAACTAATATGAAAGATATTTCGTCTTACGATGTATACATTTTAGCTGAGCAATTATCCGATCATGTATGGCATTTGTACGACACATGGGATAGAAAAGCACAAAGCACAATGGGCTATCAGATAATCAGGTCTGCGGATAGTATTGCAGCCAATCTAGCTGAAGGTTTTGGTAGCTTTTCATTCGCTGACCGAAAACGGTTTTACAGGTATTCACGGGGCTCTTTTGAAGAGACAAAAGCATGGCTCAGCAAAGCACATCGTCGGAAACTACTTCCGCCTGGAGAGTCTATGATACTAAAAGCTATTATAGATGAGTTAGGTCCAAAATTGAATTCGTTTATTAATAATACTAAAGAACGTTAATGATATCGCTCAAATTTCAAATTCTCAAATTCTCAAATTTCAAAAAAAAGCCCCAGGAATAACCTGAGGCTTGATTTGATTTTAATTTTCTATCTTTATTCTGTGTGCTCCTCAATGTATGCGGCTTCACGTTTTCCTTCTTCTTCATCAACAAACTTGAAGAGAACTGCACCGATAACGAAGAGCAGGACAACGGAGCCAATACCCCAACGAGAGGCTATCTGACCAATTGCCTCGAGCTGCTCAGGCGTATTGGCCAGTGGACCGAGGGTACCCTTGATGGTCAAGCCAACAACACCGATCAGGAGTGGTCCTAAAATAGCAGCAAACTTGCCTAGCATATTATAGAACCCATAGAATTCACCCTCTTGTCCCTTGGGAATCAGACGTGAGTAGTAGGAACGACTCAGGGCTTGAATACCGCCCTGGACCAAGCCAATGGCAATAGCCAAAGCGTAGAACTCAATAGGTTTGGTCATTAAAACACCATAAAAGGTGATTATCATGTATGCAAATATGGCAAGATATATAGCCTTTTTTACTCCCCATTTTTCACCTAAACGGCCAAATACAATTGCGGCAGGAAATCCAACAAATTGGGTAATGAGTAGAGCAATGATCAAAGAGTTTGAATCAAACCCAATGGACATACCGTAATCAACTGCCATTCTGATGATGGTATCGACTCCATCGATATAAAACCAATATGCTGCCAAAAATAAAGAAACGGTCTTTAAATGTCTAATCTTCTTCCAAGTATCTAAATACTGATTGAAACCAGCCTTAATCAGAGCTATTCCGCTCGGACCACCAGACTCTTTCTTCTCCTCTACCCAGAAAATGGTAAATAGTGTAAAGGCACCCCACCATAAGGCCACTGAAATAAAGGAGTAGCGAACTGCTTCTCCTGCGCCAGCGAGTCCAAACTTCTCAGGCATAAGTGTCATGGCAACATTCACAGCGAAGAGTAAACCACCGCCAAGATATCCCATTCCAAATCCTAGACCAGATACACGGTCGATTTCATCTTCGCCAGCGACACTGGGAAGTAAGGCATCGTAAAAAATATTAGCCCCTGAAAAACCAATGATACCCATGACATAAACAAAAATGGCCATGGCCCAGTCGCCCTGCTCAACCAAAAAGAGTCCAGCAGTCATTAATGCACCCAGATAGGCAAAAAAGATCAAGAATTTCTTCTTGGCAGACCCTTTATCTGCAATAGCTCCCAAGATTGGAGCCATCAAAGCCACGATCAAACTAGCGATGGAGTTGGCAACTCCCAGCTGTGCAGTACTGACATTAACATCTGCCCCTGCACTCCAGTAGTCCTTAAAAAATATGGGGAAAAAACCAGCCATTACGGTTGTGGCAAACGCAGAGTTAGCCCAATCGTACATTGCCCAGCCCCAGATTTGTTTTTTCTTATTGTCCATGGAATATCCTCCGTATCAATAGTTTAAACTACTCCTGCTTGCAGGATTATTTCTAATTGTTAAAACTGAGTGGTAAAGACTTCAAGGCCAATATAGGCTGATCAGGTGATATGCGAAGGAATTTCTTAGTGTGATGCTGACCAGGTGACAAATCAAATTGCCACCTGATCGATATATTTAGTAGAATTAACCTGGACTGGGTTCTGCTTCTTTTTTCTTCCCAAACCCAGAATCAATTTTAATGAAGTATAAGGCGATGAAACTTGGGATCGTACACAAGATCACATAGACAAAGAAATGTTGATACCCGAGCATTTCCTGAATCCAGCCACTCATCATTCCTGGAATCATCATCCCAAGCGCCATAAATCCAGTAGTTAAGGCAAAATGAGCCGTTTCATGTTTCCCTTGTCCCGCTACGTATAGCATATAGAGCATATATCCTGTAAATCCGAACCCATATCCAAACTGTTCGATGGCGATCATGGAGTTGATGACATATAGATTTGATGGCATGGTGTAGGACATGTAGATGTAGACTGTATTGGGTAGGTTAATGCCTAGGGCCATCCACCAGATCCATTTTTTCAATCCGTGACGAGAAGCCAAAAAGCCACCCAGGATTCCACCCACAAGTAAGGCGACTAGACCGACGGTTCCATAAGCAAAACTCTTCTCCGTCAAGGAAAGAGCCAAGCCACCATTCTCTCTCCCATCAAGTAAAAAGGGAGAAGCCATCTTTGTCAGCTGAGCCTCTGAGAAACGGTATAGTAGCATAAATAGTACGGATGCAACAATCCCCTCTTTCTTAAAAAAGGATGAGAATATTTCGAGATAGGATGTGGTTTCAGCCTTAGGGTCATGCTCTATGTCCCGTAGCGGACGGGGAAGAATAAATCTATGGTATAGTGCAAAAATAATGAATAAGACACCCAGGAAAGCGATGGATACTGACCATCCAAAGGGAATATCTCCGGCTTTAGCGACAAATTGTGATCCTGCTGATTCAGTGAGGTTGCCTCTGACCTTAATCGTTTGGATTTGTGGGATATCCCAATTTGTTTTGTCAAACTCCATAACTCCGGAAGTGGATAAGGCAATATCCTGGCTGCCTTTCTTCTGACCGAAGTGCATAACTACTTTTTCTTCTGGTACTGCTGACAGCACAAAATAAACATTTGTTGAATCTAGATCAGAGCCCTTGACAGGAAGTGGAACATTAATGTCTTTCGGAAAGACTAAAATTTCAGCTTCACCACCGGTATTATCGGGAATAACGATATCGGTCCCGGTAATTTGTAGTCCAAGCTCAGAGGCAGGAACAGCGTTCACCTCAACCGAGACTGAATCCAAGCCAGTTCGGTCAATAATGACTCCTGTGATAATTCCCAGCAGTCCCAGACCGGCAATCATGGCCAAACGATAAAATGTAGAACGAATTCCCGTGAAAAATGCCTGGTCATGCTGACTCAAACCCAGTATGTAGAATCCATCCGCTGCAATATCATGTGTGGAAGATGAAAAAGCCATGCCCCACAGAAAGAATAAGGTCATGGGAAACCACCAAGGCAGATGTAGTGACAACGAGACAGCAAAAAACATTAGTGCCAGAGCTAACTGCATCCACACAATCCAATTCCGTTTGGTAGAATACATGTCTACAAATGGACTCCAGAGTGGTTTGATAACCCATGGGAGATAGAGAAGCCCTGTCCAAAAGGCCAGAGTTGAGTTAGGAATACCTAAGGTTTTGTACATATCACTGGCAACGAACATCACTATGATATAGGGAATACCTTCTGCAAAGTACAGGGACGG
>CAZOBQ010000090.1:0-9889 GCA_964578155.1 uncultured Lentisphaeria bacterium | reverse complement strand
GAGCTATTGGGTGATGTGAAGATAGTTTTCCTTGAGAACTACAACATGTGGTTGGGTAACCTGATCACTGCAGGAGTTGATGTTTGGCTTAATACACCGTTGAGACCGAATGAAGCTTCTGGTACCTCCGGCATGAAAGCAACCCTGAATGGAGTTCCCAATTTATCCATCATGGATGGCTGGTGGGCTGAAGCCTGCGATCATGGTGTGAACGGATGGGCCATTGGTGATCCCGATAATGCCAACGATGCGGCTGATGCTGATCATTTATATCGTCTGCTTGAGGAAGAGGTCATCCCTACTTTTTATAACGATCAAGCTAAATGGCTGAGTATCATCAGGGAATCAATCAAGACGGGCGTCCAGTTTACCGGTACTCGTATGGTTGAAGACTATCTTAAAGAATACTACAAATAAGCACTAGATTACCTTAGGGGGTTTTAAACCTTCTCAAGGTTCATATTATTAAAAGAGGCAGGTCATTGACCTGCCTCTTTTAATTTGGACAAATTTCACCACTCACATGAGCTAAAACTCCAGGGTGATTCCACCAACTGGAAAAGTTTTATACTGAAGTGCGATATCTCTCGTACCATCCTCCTTATAGGTATATTCCCAAGGATTGTCCCGGTCAAAAACATTCATGATATCCCAGAAGGCAACGAGATTGAGTTTTTCAAAATAAAAGCGTTGTAATAGCATAAGATCAAAACGCAAATAATCGTCCATGCGTTCAGTATTGTAGTCGTCTGAAGTCATTGTGTACCATTGACGAACATTGTGATTGTAGGTCTTAGGTGTGTATGGTTTACCACCTGAATATCGTAGTCTGAAACTGATCTCATATTCATCTGCTGGAGCTAAGGGGAGCCAGGATGTGGCTGAGGCAAAAATGGTTTTTTTGTAGCGATTGTACCAGTCATAGTCCATATAGCGTATCTTATACCCTCCTATGAGACTAACAACATCGCGATAATCATAATCCCAGGGATAATAAACTGTTTCTGATTTGCGGGAATCAATTCCTTCTGAAACTGAATGACTATAGCTGAAAGTTCCATACCAGTTACGGGAGAATTTCTTCTGAAGAAAAAATTCAAACCCTTCAGAACGACCGGCACCTACATTGGCAAAATCTCCCAGGCTGTCTGCCTGGTTTACATCCAGCAGAATTTCCTGTTGAGGCATATCGGTAAATTGTTTCTGATAATATTCAAAGGTAACCCGCACATCCTCAAAGGGAATGTACTCCATTCCGACAGCTACTTGGTCAGCATGATAGAAGTCCAAATCCTTTGTATCTTGCCCACCAAAAATGAGCATGGCATAAAATGGAGCCTGATAATAACGACCACCCGCTAGATTGGCTTTTAGGTTGTGAGCAAATTGATAGCTGACATTAAAACGGGGTGAGAAATTCGATTTATCTATATACTGATTGTATTCGAACCGGCCCCCCACTATGAGTTCCAATCTGGGAATCGGACGATATTTTATCTGTGAATGAACGCCGACACTGCTAAAAATCTCTTTATAGGTTGTATCATCCCCGGAAGTACTTGACAGTGTGTCAAAAGGGAGGGCAACAGTTGTTGTATCACCAAAGAATTGGCTATAAAAGACATCCTCAGTAACTGGTAGTGCAGGGGAGAGAGAATCAGATGTATATCCATAAAGTATTAATTCATCACTAAAGGACATAAGATCCCACGTATTTGGAGCGATCTTGAGCTTTGTCCCAAAGCTGACCTCTAGGTCTTTATTAAACTTATAGACCATATCGGCTTTCAGAATCGTTTCCTGCTCTACTGAGATTCCCTGGTAAAAGGTGTCATGCTCACCCTCATCTGTTACATGGTAGGCATCAACATCAATGTTGACGTAATTCTGGCCAATTGATGCGAGTAGATAACCGTTTTTGGAAAAAAGATTTTTATAGGTTAACCCGAGTGTGTGCTGTTGACTGTTGTAAGCAACATTGTCTGCTCCACGGTTCTGAGGACTATCTTCTCCAACGATATCAATAGCATCAATACCACCGAGATAATTGACACTCAGTTTCTCTTTAGGGCTAAGATCGTAGGCTACTTTTCCTTGAAAAGTCCAATAGGTAGGGACAGCCATCAAGCCACTACTCTCAATCACGAAATCCAGAAACGATCGTTTCGCTGAGAACAGATAGGAGCTTTTTTGACTGAGTGGACCCTCGAGACTTGCTCCAAATCCTGCCATATCAAAACTCACTTTGGATTCATGGTTTTGGCGACTTCCTTCGCGAACAGTCACATCCATTACAGATGAGAGTTTGTCCCCATAGCGAGCTGGGAATGAACCTGCAAAGAAATCTATTCTTTCTATAAAATCTGTGTTGACCATGGTTACTGGTCCTCCTCCGGCACCCTGTTGTGGATAATGAACAGGGTAGGGGACATCCAGATGATCCATGACAAACAGGTTCTCACCAGGTGATCCACCTCGGACGATAATCTCATTAGATTGATCAGCGCCGGAAACCACAGAGGGTAGAGATTGCATCATACTGAGGATGTCGTAAGCGCCTACTGGATCTGAGCGAATTTCTTCAAAGTCCACACTCCGCACACTGGTGGAAGCATCTTTTACTTTTTCAAAATATCCAGCTGTGACCACAATATCAGTACCGGTGAGAATAGTAGGCTCGAGGGCCATATTTACTTTACCGGTGCGATTTGCCAGTGCACGTACATTTGCTCTTGCCTGAGATTTATATCCGATCATGTGCGCACGGATGGAATAGCTGCCTACAGGTACCTTAAGTATCTCAAAATTGCCATTCACATCCGTAGCAGCGCCAAGGTTAGTACCGTCCAGAATGACATTCGCACCCGGTAAAGGTTGCTGAGTATCCCTGTCTATGATGGTGCCCATTACGGTGCCTGAAGGGGCGTTGGCTAATAGAGTTATAGCCAGTAGCTTATATATGGTTAATATGTGTAATAGTTTTTTCATAACGAAATCCTTACTCTACTTCAAGGGAAGCATGTTCTCCAAGTATTGTATATATGTTTTCAATGCAGTCTTTCCTGCATCGGTTAAGCGGTATATGCTTACGGGTTTACGATCGACGAATGATTTCTCTACACTGACATAACCAGCATCCTCAAGCTTACGAATGTGGACGCTCAGATTCCCATCTGTAGCGCCGATTCTCTCTTTGATCATGGAGAAACTAGCCGAATCCAATGCGCTCAAGGAGGCCATCACGGCTAATCGAATCCTGGAGTGAATCAGATCATCGATTTGTTGATAGTTAAAATCAGTCATGCTCAATCCTCAGTAAAATGAGCCTTCCATTGACGGTTGAAGATGATTCCTGGAACAATTTGCAGTCCGATCATCATTGTGATCATGAGAGCGATGGCAAATGGACCGGTGATAAAGAACAGAATGATGGAGCCAGTCCACCAGCCCAAACCTAAATTGCGAACCCATATTTTACCGGTGATAACACCCTGCAAGAAGTAAGCTGTTCCTAAAACAGTATACATCACAGCGGACATGTGCTCTAAATCGATGGCGCCACTAGCACCTCCAACAAATCCAAGTATGGTCATTGACAAGAGAACAGCGACCCAGATAGAGCCAATAATCTTTCGCATGAGTGGGTTCCCGAGGGACTGTTTCTCTGTATTTCGATCGTAAGTAACCATATATATCCAGCCCAGACTAACGATCAGTAAATATGCCCATCCTGTATAATGTGTCATTTGGTACTGATCAAGGACTACGGAGAAGAGCCCTGCCAGTAGGATCAAAACTCCCCAGACAATGAAGCCCATGCCGTTATCAGCAAGTACTTTTTGGCTGTCATCCATAATGGACTTAATGAAGTCCAGTTGTTCCTGTGCGTCTTGTTTATCATGTTCAGTCATATTGCCTCGCTTGTTAACAAAGTACTTTAAAAAACAAAGTAAGTTAGTCACTTAACTCCTTATGTCAAGGAATTGTAATGAAAGTTACTAAATTAACACCTCACAACAATTTGTTGACAGGGGTCAAAAGCATGTTTCAGTCAGATCTACTTAAGGGCAAAACAATCTTCATTACCGGTGGAGGTACTGGCTTAGGAAAATCTATGGCTAAACGCTTTCTGGAGCTTCAGGCCAATGTGGTTATCGCCAGTCGGAAACTGGATAAACTAGAAGCTACAGCCCAGGAACTTCAATCGGAAACCGGTGGGCAGGTTTTACCCTTGGCTCTAGATGTAAGGGAATACCGAGCTGTAGAATCAGCCCTCAAATCTGCCATAGAACACTTTGGGTCAGTGGATATTCTTTTAAATAACGCTGCTGGAAATTTTGTCAGTCCCACTGAAGCACTTAGTCCAAAGGCCTTTGATGTCATTGTCGATATTGTATTAAGGGGATCCTATAACACTACTCTGGCTTTTGGGAAACACTGGATCAGCCAAAAGCAGGCAGCCAGAGTTCTGAATATTGTCACGACCTACGCATCTACAGGTTCTGGATATGTTGTACCATCTGCCATAGCTAAATCAGGAGTCCAAACCTTGACACGCAGTCTGGCAGTTGAGTGGGCCAAATATGGTATTACTATGAATGCCATTGCCCCTGGACCCTTTCCAACTGAAGGTGCCTGGGATCGTCTTTTACCGCCTGGGTTGGAACAGCAATTTATAGATCGGATTCCTCTGAAGAGAGTAGGTGATCATCTAGAGTTAGCAAATCTTGCTGCCTTTCTCGTTTCAGATCAATCCCAATATATCAATGGCGAGGTGATTACCATTGATGGAGGTGAATGGTTGAAGGGCGCTGGTGAATTTAATTTTCTAGATGTTCTCACACCTGAGGAATGGGCTGCCATGGAGCAACAGGTACGTCAAGCAAATAAGAAATAGGGGAATAGCATGAAATTACAGAAAATATTGAGCTACGGGTTAATTGGAATATTCTTTCTCTCAAGTTGTGCTGTCACATATGGTCCCAAGGATGCCCTGGGCGGATACAGTGAAGAACTGATTGACGAGACCTCAGCACTGGTTGCTTTTGAGGGTAATCAACATAATAGTGTGAGCGAAATCCGAACTTATCTAACCTATCGCTGTTCGGAGTATACTCTTGAAAAAGGGTTTACTCACTTCTTGATTATGGAAGATGAAAGTTTTGTGGAAGGTGGCGATAAAGAGTTTCTTGATTCAGATATGACCTTTGAAACCCGTACGTCTCTGTCTGGTGGTACCAACACAAGTGTGAGAAGCAATTTTGGTGCTCAGGAGGGAACAGGAACTCCAATAGGAATCTTCAAGATCAAGATGATGCGGGGTGTCGATCCTGTTTATATCTCAGCAAGTATGGACGCACAGACCTTTATTGATGCCAATGAGCATTTGATTAAAAGGAAGAAGTAATCTGATTGAAAAAGGGGGGGGGCTTTAGTTATTCTTTGAAATTTGGAAATAGCTACGGTGGTAATAAAGATAAATTATAAAACCCCACCAGGCTGCCAGGGTTATAAAAGTAGCAAGATTGACAAGGCCGGTGATGGTACCTTCTCCATCCGGGCCCAGAATAGCGCCATATTCATCTAACATTTTGGTAGTCATATCTCCATAGATCAAATAATGAAGCTTGTCCAATGTGTAAACAACACTGCCCGTAACCATAGCATAAAAACCCCATGGCTTAGCCATCCATAATCCAACTCCCATTCCTAAATAGAGGACCACGAAAATCAGATGGTAGGCTACTGAAACAAGTTCCCGATATTCATTTCCAAATAAGGCAACTGGAGAGGATAGTGCAGATGACTCGAATATTGCTCCCAGTACAAAGAAAACTGAAGCAGTACGTGCAGTAAATTTTATTCCCCCCAGACCGGATGTCTTTGCTTCAGATTTGTTTACCGGATGCTGCCACTCACCATTTTCTTTGACAGCATGGCAGAAGCGACAGACAATGGCATCATCACGTATTTCTTCGGCACAATAGGGGCAATTCATAGACTTGATCTCGGATATGGTTCGCTGGCTTTCATTCCGTGGAATGAATTAAAAGTAGTCCAGAGTGGAAGCTCATCGAAAAAGATCAGGGCATTCATAAACTTCCACGCGGTTTGACTAAAGGTAGGAATCTACGCTACTGAACAGGTCATGTCCTGACCACAGCACATGGGTGATTTAATTTTACCATGACCATTGGGACATTTTGATATCTGCACCTTGGCACCACTGTCAGTGGTCAAGCTATCGTCCTCAAGCGGAGCATCGCATTTTGCACAGGTTGCATTCACTCCCATACCGCAGATTGAACATTCATAAGTTGCCATTATATTCTCCATTTATTATTATTTTTAGTGACCAATTTTCACTGTCAGTCATATTAACTGATGTTCTTGCTCAGGTCTAGACGTTTGTTAAATGATAGCGAATAATTCTAGAGCTAAATTAGGATTTTCCGAGTTCCTTCTGGTTCAGTTTTAACTTGAACCCCTCATGAGTGGGCTCAAACCTGAGGTTTTCATAAAAACGAATGGCTTTGGGTCTCTGCTTGTCGGTTGTAAGTTGGACAATACTACAATTTCTGATTTGAGCTCTATTGATAGCCCAGTTGATAAATTCTGTTCCCAAACCTTGATTCCGGTAATCTCGATGAATTCGAACTCCCTCAATCAGGCAGCGCCAGGAACCAATATGGGTAAGGTAGGGGATGAAGGTCAATTGAAGCATCCCCGCGATGATCTGATTCACCTCAACAACAAAGAGTTCATTGTTTGGATCGTCTGCAATTTGATCAAAAGCCAGCAGATAGGAATCATTCATGGGGAGAGACGTGTCTTCACGCTGCTGACCTAACTCATCATCCGCCAGTAAACCCACAAGCGTTAATACATCTTTCTGTTCTGCTTCTCGAAACCTTAGATCCAATGGGAATCCCCTTGCTTATGCTTAGCCAGGCATCTGCATCAACTCTGACACCTCAAGTGAACCACCAATATCAAGAAAAGGACAGGCCTGCGCAATGGCTAGTGCTGCATCCATTGACTCAGCTTCAATAACGGTATAGCCGGACATTTTTGTTGAGCTACCCTCTGAGATGGTAGCATCAGGATTAACGGTACTGGTATCCTTAAACGGATTCATGGGACTCACTGCTGACTCACCAAGCGAGGCTAACCATTCACTGTATTTTGCAAAATGTTGTTTGCCTTCCTCAGGGCTGGCTGGTGGATTACCACCTAGATAAGTGATTATGTATTGAGACATATATTCCTCCTTGCTAATAAAAGGTGACTAAAAATGTAATATAAACAAAAAACAGTGGATTGTTGGCTTAAGTGATCTTTTTCTCAACTTGAGGTATATGAATCTATAAGAAAGATCGGAAGCAAAATTGAAATATAGGCTAAAAAATCCCAGGGATCATAAGTGGAGTCATACAATTGGAAATATTGGGCTAGTTCAATTCCCAGGCAGACTAAAAGGAAAATACTCACAGTTCTGATTGGAGTGAAGAAACGCGTCCACCTATTCTCGGCAAATTCGGTATATAGCCCCCTGAACAAAATATAATTCCAAGCTGGTCCAGTCATATCAAGCACATATCCGCTCCAGAAGTTTCCCATATTGATCCATATAGTAGACAAACCAGTCCCGCCAAAAACGACTACTGCAATAGCCCAGTAGGGTGCTTGATCATTGTGTGTTTTCTTACGCGCTTTTTGTGTCATTAATTCTGGATTATTTCTAATGCTTTACTCGATAGCTAGACTGGACAAAGCCAAAATCGTAAGCTATGGTGGCGATATGCTCTAGCGAAATATCTTTCTCAAAGTCACCGAACAATGATTTCCCTTTGCCTAGAATTACAGGAATTACAGTGATGGTAATATCATGGATGAGTCCTGCGGCTAAAAACCTTTGAATGGTAATACCACCATCCACATAGATACGATTGACTCCCTCATTTGATAGGCGCTCAGATAGTTCTTTTGGCGATTCAGAGGATTGTTGCACAAATTTGCTGATACTTCTAGGAATTTCAATTGCTTGACTACTAAGAACGATGGCTGGCTTGTCCCTGTAGGGCCAATCTCCAAATGATAACACCTTTTCGTAAGAATATCTGCCCATGACTAAGACATCAATAGAGCTCATGAAGGATTCATAGCCACAGTCCTCACCGACGGGTACTGCGGCATTCGCTGCATCTAACCAGTTAAGATCACCATCTTCTCTGGCGATGAATCCGTCTAGACTGGTAGCAATAAATACTGAAGTTTTTAAACCCAAGAGTGATTCCTTTAAAATGTTAAGTGACTTTGCACATCTAGGCACTGCCTAGTGTCTAGACCAGGCAAGGTTAATAAAAAATTGTTAATTGTCCATCCTAGCTTAGGGTGAGCGTAGATGTGCCCTAAGCTTTTGTTAATCCCGCCTTTCTCTTTTCATCTTGTCCCAGTTCATTGTCAATGAAACCGAAAAAAATTAAGAAAATGGCTAGACTAAGATCTTGAATTGCCAATGGAGCATTCAGCAATAGGTATTCCATGGTCAAGACATCCATCAATTCAAAAAGGACTAAAAGGCTGGCAAATCCTGAAACTATGGCACCAAAAAAGCCCAGCAATGACATCCACCTGGGGATAATTTTATATCGAAAAGCGATGAAAGAAAATATTAATACTCCAATGTTATTTATCAGGATCATGATGACATGATTCGCATAATCTCTGGCACTCTTCAACAATTCACCCATTAGTACGTACACTGAGAAATTATCTGGACTACTCTCGCCATACTCTTTGCTCAATGTTATGAAGGCAATAATAAATATGGTGCCAAGAATATTGAATACTTGAGCAGTAGACTTAAAAACAAGGTATCCATAGGACATTCCCAAATCAAATTTGGCTATCACATCGAAGATCATAACTGCAATAGCAATGTATGTGAATGCCAGGAGTAGTTGCGAAACTAGAGCTAGTTTCACATAAAAAATATTCTCTACCACTTTGCTAAGATATTCATCACTGTCAATAGATTGTTCAATACTTAGAATTCCGAATATGAAGCTACAAATGATTAGAATTCCGATAATGATGGACTGTTTCCTGAGCTTATTCATGATATCCTCCAATGAGAAGAACCCGTTCTGATCAACAAGCCATTCTCGTCAAGTAATCTCCTTTTTAGGTCCGCTCTATGCTTTGGTTAGATTTCTGATCCCACAGTAATAATCACATTGCCTTTTTTATGTCCCTTGTCGACATATCTGTGAGCATCAACAATTTGATCAAGTGAAAATCGTCTATCTATGACCGATTTAATTTCACCCTTCTCGAAAAGCGTCTGAAGAAACATTAACTCTTCAATTTTCAACTTCAACCCGCCTGAAGACTTGAGTACGTTCAGATACACACCTGTCGGCTTTAATATGTTTTTACAGAGAGAATGTGAAACCTTGCCTACTGCATCAAAAATGACGTCATACTTCTCAGCGCTTTTGGCGAAATCCTCTTGCGTATAATCGATAACTTTGTCCGCACCAAGTGAACGTACCATGTCCATATTTGTGGTGCTGCACACGCCAACTACTTCCGCTCCCATATATTTAGCGAGCTGAACGGTAAAAGTTCCTACGCTTCCTGAGGCACCATAGATAAGAATCTTCTGGTTCTGCTGAAGATTGGCTCTTCTTAGGAAACGCAACGCTGTGATACCACCATTGGGGATAGGTGCAGCCTCTTCATAGGACATATTGGCGGGTATTTTTGCCAACACACCATTTTCTGACATGCATTTATATTCAGCATAGGCACCAAAAGTCATCGCGGTTGCAGCAAATATTTTATCTCCCGGTTTGAAAAGTCCAACATCCTTTCCAATTGCTTC
>CAZOBQ010000089.1:0-10057 GCA_964578155.1 uncultured Lentisphaeria bacterium | reverse complement strand
TTTTAAGAATGGTGAAAGTTTTTCAATATGAATTTGCCCACCACTTTCCTCCCAGGTAGAAAGAACCTGATTTCCATGAGTCACTGCGACTGAGCATACTACAGATGATGTATCGCATGAGATAATCATATCAGAGATCCAGTTCTCTAGGCGCGTTGATCATAATTTCTCGCTCTTGATCATTATTCTCAACAGTGCGAAAACTTAAACCAATGGCATCTTCAGGTATAGCTTCAGCAACAATATCTGCCCATTCAATGATTACAATCGCTCCAGAATCATAGTAATCCCAGATACCCATTGCAATTAACTCCTGCCCATTGCTCAGGCGATATGCATCAATATGAATAATCTCTTGGCTCGTTCCATGATACTCATTGATGTATGTAAATGTGGGACTAAGAGCATATTCCTCAACTTGATAATAGGCTGTTAGACCTTGAGTAAACGTTGTTTTTCCACTGGCAAGATTACCGCTCATCGCCAGGACATCCCCCGGCCGCAGTTGGGCTGCCAGCTTACCAGCCAAAGCTTTGGTTTCGTCACTACTATGAGTTTTTAATAAATAGCTGTACACTATTTGGGCTCTAAATGGATCAGAGGAATTATCATTTCCCACATACTAAGCCCACCATGTTGATAGGTGTCTGCATATTTATACTGATATTTCCGATAATTATTGGGATAGAGAAAATAATACAGTTTTTGCGCAATAGCGACTGTGTCACTACTGGATGTGGAAGGCAATCTTATCCGCTCCGGGTTATCCAGGTACCAAGCATCCTTGGTATTGGGTTTCAAATTACGACCTTGTTTGAAGCGGATGTTAGTTGTGGCATCTCGATCAGCTAAAATCTGGGTTGGCTCTTGTACTCTTACACTCCCGTGATCTGAAGTTATCACTACCTCAAAACCTAATTTCGCCGCAGTAGAGAGAACCTGTTTTATCCACGAATTATTAAACCATGCTCGCACAATCTCACGATAGCTGGCTTCATTTGGTAAAATTTCCTTAAGTAGCGGTGAATCGGTTCTACGGTGGGCCAATAGATCAACCTGGTTTACTACCAGTGCCACTAATTTTTGACTGCCCCACGAGTTAAACTGTTTGGCAAATTGAACACCCTCATGATTAGACAATATTTTCTTATATCGGGCTTCCGGTTTGAGTGACAGGCCCGAGCGTTGAATATTTTCAAGGAGGAATTCTTTTTCCTTTTGGTTTAGACTATGTCCATCTCTGGCTCCCCACCAGTCAGGATGGAAGCGGTTCATATCATCAGGGAAAAGACCGCTAAATATGGCATTCCGGCTAAATTCAGTGGTTGTAGGTAGCAGAGAAAAATACCCATCTCGTTTGACTTGAAATTCTTCATAAACAAGCGGTTCTAGTGTCAGCCACTGGTCCCAGCGCATGCAATCAATAATGAGGAATAAGACTTTTTTATCATTCTCTAATAGAGGCTTAACTGATTTTGTAAATACATCAGGTGATAGGACAGGGCGCTGATCTGAAGGTGAATTCACCCATTTTTCATATTTTGCTTTTATGAAACGTGTAAATAAGTGATTCGCTTCATGCTGCTGTTGTAGGAGCATTTCGCCAAAACCCAGGTCAGGATAGTCGTCTAATTCCAACTCCCATGCTGACAATTGATTGTGAATATTGATCCAGTCTTGGGAACTAGGATTACTTTCGATATTCCGGGCCAATTCGGCAAATGCCTGCATATATTTCTCTGAAACAGCATCCTGTTTGATCTGCTTATTTTCCAAGATTTTCATAACAGCTAAGAGAATCTGAGAAGGGTTTACAGGTTTGGTCAGGTAATCTGAGATACGACTTCCAATGGCCTCCTCCATGAGGCTCTCTTCTTCATTCTTGGTGATCATGATTATGGGAAGTGCTGGATACTCAGCTTTTAAAATAGCGAGAGTTTCCAGACCATCTTTACCAGGCATAGTCTCATCCAGTAAAACAATATCAAACCGTTGATTGGCGCAGAGAGCGATCGCATCGTCACCATTGGTAACAGTTGTGACCTGGAAACCCTTGCCATCTAAGAATAATACATGTGAACGGAGCAGGTCGATCTCGTCATCTGCCCACAGAATAGTACCGCGATTTAATTCAGTTGTTGTCATGGGTCGAAAATATGTGTAGAAGAAGCTTAGTAAACATTAATCTTTCAGAAATCTGCATTTAGAAGTCTTTATGAGATCAATGGAAACTTAAAATATCACCTGGTGGATAGATTCTTATTGTTGACTATTTAGCGGTCAAAGTCCAAGAACCATCCCACTCTGATCCCGGTGAATTCTCCTTAAAGTATTCACAACGATCAATGTACAGCCTACTCGGGTTGGTATGACGCCCCTGAAACATATCTTCTTTTGAATCGGCTAATTTGAATGCTTCCAGTGCCTTATCCCATTTCTGATCACGGTAAAGAGACAATGCCATATGGTAAGTTTCTAACATATCGGCATACCCATCAGGTAAATCATTCTTGAGAGACATCAATTCATAAACACGAACGGGTTCACTCTTACCTTTCACGACAACAAAGTCAAGATCTCGCCATTCAAATTTATCTTTAGTGGCAAGATAGGTAGCTTCAGCTACTTGAATGTAAACACCGTATTGTTTAGCTGATGATTCCAGACGTGCTGCAGTATTCACGATATCGCCCATCATGGTGTAATTCATGCGCATGGCTGAGCCCATATTGCCAGTGACCATGTCACCGGTGGCTATACCAATCCGATTTTGCATATGATGAACGATCTCAGGCCAACGCTCTCCTTCACTCTGCCATTTCTCACGTAATTCAGCCAAGCGGGCTTGCATTTCAACTGCAGTGAGACAAGCCATATACTCATGATCATCCACTGGAACGGGAGCACCATAAAAAGCCACAATAGCATCGCCTATATATTTATCCAGTGTCCCAAGATTGTCCAAAAGGATATCAGTCATTTCAGTCAAATAATCATTCAATAACTCAACAAGGTCAGCGGCAGATAATTTCTCGGAGAATGCAGAGAAACTTTGAATATCAGTGAAAAATGCAGTATGAACTCCAACATCGCCACCCAGCTTAGGTTCACGCTTCTCCTCATACATCTTGTCAATGAGATCTGGAGATATATATGTACCGAACGTATCCTTCAGAAAGTGTTTATCCCGCTGTTCTAAAATAAATTTATAGAGAACATTGGCCAAAAAGGTTAGCGCCATAACGAAAAGTGGAGCAATAATGGGGACGAAAATTGTTTGCCCAGGAGGAGGCACTATAATACCCTCAGAATTTCCTGCCATCCACTTGAATATCCACATGTGATCAGAGGTAAACATTCCAACACTAATGCTAAAAAGTATCCCAGCCTCAAGGACGATTAGTATCCCTCCCCAAAGCGGGTCAAAGAACGAGATGATCAAATAGGCAAGGATTGCACATAGTACAAGGAGAAGTATCTGAACTGTTGCTGAATCAGTGGTAAACTCAATTGTATTCCCCAAAACTCTGACAAAGTTCTGATCTAATACAGTTTGAATAGCATTTGCGTGATACTCAAACCCAGGCATGAGTGTTGGAGCACCCAGATAATCAAAAAATGCAGTAGATTTATAATCATGTTTAACCTCTACAGATACACCGATAATGCAAATCTTATTCTTAAAGGGGCTCTCTGGAATCTCATATTCAGGATCCATCATGATCATCATTGAATTCAAAGTTCCCTCAGGGTTGAATGTCTCCATCCAATCCGTATCTTCTTCAAAAATGGGAAGATCATAGTCCTCAGTATCAATCACCCAGACCAGGGGAAAGCGTTGAAAGGTTTGCCATGGTTCTGATTGACCAATTCGAGCATGGGAAGCCGGACCGTATATATTTGTTAAAAACTGAGGCATGTCTGAACCATAGGTAGGGATCTTCAATGGACCGTAAGTAAATTCGCTAAGGTCTTTATCAAAGGATAACTCGGTACCTTCAGGAATATCAAGAAAGTGTTTCACTGCTGTCATTCCCAAAGACATAAATATATTATCCGGCTCATGCCGAAGAGCATTGAATACAGGATAGCGTCGTGTAAAGTGATCCTTATCCTCATCCACATCCACCAAACCATGATCGGGATCAACTGACATGATAACCTCATTGGGGGTGATAAGTATATCTGGAGGAATTCGTGAGGACTCGTTTTTAATCGTCGAAGCCATGATCACTTCTGCTCCCTTTGATCTGGCATATTGGATCGTCTGCGCAAAGACGCTGTCTCCGTCGCGAAAACCCAAAGGAAAGGCTCCATCAAAAACAGAGTGTGCCAGGGCAGTTTGAGCATCTCTCGCGTCAAACTGAATATCAAATACGATGACTTTTGCGCCGGCATCTACCAGATTGGTAACTGTTCTTCTCCAAATTTTTCCACGTGGATAGGGCCAACTGATATCTGCTAATATCCTGTATGACTCATCATCTACATCAATGAGGATGACCTCTAAACTGTCATTTGGATTTTCCTGGTGTGATGCCCAGGATGAGAGTGGCCCACGTAACTGATAGCTAAAATCCAACATTTTATAGTTTGCCAAGTCAAAAAGTCCTAGAACCTGGATAAGGAGGACCATGACAATTGCTATGACGGTCAATAATAATCCAATGCCATATTTCTTTAGCATATTGAACCCCTAATTTTTTTATATCATTGTAACTAAAATACTAATTCGAATCTAGCAGATATCAACCTATCAGAATATTCAGAAAATTCGTTGGTATACTGGCGCTGTTCAAAGCTACTCATTAATCTGGATTTGATCGATGTATTACCCACGCTTAAAGGTATAAAATTATATTGGGTATTGAATTGAATATTTTTCTGTGTTTTGCTTGTCTTGGTCAACACACTTGATTCATATTTATTTGATTCAAAAATCATATGTTGATAGCTTCCGCGTAGAATCAATTTGCCAGCAAATAAGCTGTAGGAGGATCCAAGTCTGATTGTGTTAAAAATATTTGACTGAAAATTGGGATTACTTTCATCGTAGAGTTGATTCGTATTATTACGTATTGATAATGTGGTCGTTAAGGGTATCCCCCACTCAGTTCTGAGATTCAAACCATAAAGATTTGATGATCGCAACAAGCCTTGATAACCAATCACCAGATTATTCATGTCTGAGCTCATCACATTAAAAGCAATTGTATTCTCGATCTGAGCAAAACGTAAAATGTAAGTCAGACTTACATTTGAACTGAGTAACTCATTCAATTCTCTATTATCAACAACAATAACCGTATCAGCGCCCGAAGCCAAGGTTTGCTCAATGGACGTTGTTTGATCTACATTATTGTCCCTGGTGAAATACTTCATACTTGTGGTGACAGTGGGCAAGCCTTGTCCGGGATTTAAGGTGATTCCTGTAGTAAACGTGTTTTGAACCAATCTCGGATCCACAACATCATCTATGGATATCGTATTGTTCTTGTGTGATTCCCAGCCAAGGTTTAAGTATAACATATTATTGAACATACGGACTTTATCTGTAATTTTCCAGCCACTCCAGCCTTTACTATCCAACCGGACAGATGGGCTTCCCAATGCTTTATAGCCTGGACCTATATGATGATAGTCTATATGTACGAAGTGATTATAATAATTCAACTTAATCGCCAGATTAATAGCCACCGTTGTCATGGCGGCCAAGTAATTCTTCTCGTCCAGATTTGTGATATCAACAGGTAGAGTCAGATTTTCATTTAGGATAAATATATCTGAAAGATTGGCGGGATCAAATTTTCCGTCTGTGAGCAAAAAACCCAGGCCAGAACCTGCAAGTGATTCATCTATGCCTGATAGACCTATATCTAAAACACCGGAACCAAGCGTATCATCAATGGTTGTATCCGCTAGCAAAGAGAAGGTATCCAATTGGACTCGCGTTAGGGGGCCATCAATAATATTTCTGTTATAGAGTGAGAAAGCTGTACTCGCCTGCACAATAAAACGATGATTATCTAATGCCAGTTTCACATCGGACCCAAACACAATATTATCTTCCGGGGTGCTTCCAGCTAATTCGTAATTTACTGAATAGGTGCTGTCATTGAAAAGAAAGGTTTCAGCGCCAAAAGGTACCGTGACAGTTTTTGTCTCACCTATCAGATCCTGTGAGAAGACATTTCCATCCCAGTAATTTGGCTTTGTTGTTACCGTATTCACACTATCACGTGTGTGAACGTAAAAAACTCCAAATTGAAATGTTTTTCCCCTTCCTATACTGGGGCGAATGGCAAACACACCTCGCTCATAACTATAACCAGTTCTATTCCAAGTAGACGCCAAGCTATCAAAGGATGCAGTCCCTGTAATTGATCTTGCAGTAGTGCCTGAGACGACATGAACATTAAAACCCTTAAAGCGTACATCAACATTGTGGCCACGGACACGTTTTCCCCAGAGACCTAACCTGTTCATCATAGGAGTCTCATCCCCATAACTATACTTCAACCAGGATGTCCGTACCTTGACTCCATAGCGATTCTGAGGCTGCAGAGTCGAATCTTCTTTGCTGGTAATATTTGAGAATATCTTAACTTTAGCCCAGTCGAAGTTCAGGTTGGTCAAAAAGTCGACGCGCGTGGTCGATTGTTGGTCTTTTGAATAAAGCGGCACTGACACGGTATCTGTGCCTATCACAGTATCCACATCAGTATTGCTAAAACTTATCTTATCCTGCCGGTGATTGATATTCAAACTGCCGTCCATACCCATTTCAAATATCTTCTGAGTTTGGCCATGCACATTAAAACTCCAGGAACTGGATGTCAATCTGACCCCATATATATTAGATATCTCCATAAATATATTATGTTTACCAGAAGTGAGGACATCAGGTTTGTAGGTAATTAGATCAGTGGTGATCAGGGAGTATGCTGTGACATCTATATTATCAAAGAATACTCGAACAGAGTTTACATCAACATTCTCAAGAGTAAACAGAGAAACTGCTACGATCATTGGATCACCATAAGGGAGAGACTCACCAGGTTCAGGTGTAAGGATTACCAATTCACCAAAATTCTCTGTAGCATTGATGGCTTGAGCAGTGGCAACCGGTTCTTCAACAGCGACATACTGTGGATTAGAGAATGGATCTCTGGAGGCAGGGAAAGCGACTATTCCACCACTCTTTAAATTTGCAATTATTACATATTCAATCCCGGGAGCTCCAATAACTGAGCCTGACAATTCACCAGTAAACCTAAGCTCACCAATGGTCATAGGCTCTTCAAGGAACCCAACTTGCCCAGCTAGTCTGTAGAGAAGTGCAACCGAACTAATCTGATCTAAGTCACCAGTGTAGATAGCCTCAAAACTAAGCGCTTCGCTATGAGCCGCCTCTCGAGGCGGTATATGGATAAGCTCACCCTGGCTCTGAAAACCATGCCCAGTGAACCCCACCCCCAGTAATAGAGCTATGAACAGCCGTTTCATATTTAATTGCTGAACTGTTATTAGTTATTCAGCGTACTCAATAATAATGAATTTTTCTGCGTTGGTCTCTTCGTTGACCATACGAATACGAAGTTCATGAATGGTATTCGTTTCCTCCTCTGCGGGAGTAGCATCATCGGGATCATCAGGAATTTCAGCTTCATTTGTTTCTTCGACTACGACCGTTCCATCTGAATTTGAGCTAGCAGTGCTATTTTCTCCAACATTTTGGATCAAACCGCTAACTAAATTTTCGATCTCAACAATCCCATTCAGGACCGTGAATGTATCTCCATTTTCATCACTGGATACCCACCATTCGGTTCCTTTAACGGAAGCCACAGAAGTTGGTGTTGCAATACGAAATTCACCTTTTTGTTTAGTCACTGTCGCTTTTACTGTACCGTAATCTAAAGAAATAGTTTTAGAAATTTTTCCTCGCTCAACAGCAGCTAGGATTTCCAACTCTGAGTTACCTTTGATCTTGAGTTGACTTTTATCATCAAGAAAAAAGATAGCAACAAAACCACCGTCGCCTGTTTTAATCCAGTCATGATTCTTTAATTGGGTCCCCATTACAGCATTACGGCTATAATCATCACCGTTAAACTTCTTATGAAAGGTTGTACCTTTGGCTTTGGCAATAACACCAACGGATTCCTGTGCACTTAATGATAAGGACGCCATGGCCATTACGCTGAAAATAAGTGTAATCTTAAGTAAATGTTTCATCATTACCTCTATTGCGTCGTTACGCTCTCGATATCAAAGACACCATTCATAAGTTGAATAAGTAGAGCTCCGAAATCAGTTGTGCTCATTCTTTCTCCATCTAGAGTAATCTCGGCACAATCACCATAACCCTCTAGTGGTCCATTAGTACCAAACAAAATGTTGTACTGGCTATCGCCTAACACATCTCGTAATTGTAGTTGGCAAGGAGAATCAGTTCTTCCTGTCTCTAAAATAGTAAAGCGGTTGATTTGACTGGTAATCTCTTTATCTGCGCTATTGGTGCGGCAAACTTTTTTAACCTGCCACACATAAGTTTTTCCAACCTCTAGCGGTCTACCTATTCCTTCATATAAAAAACTAGTTGCATCCCCAACAGGATAAAATGACTGGTTATCAGGGTATGGTAATGATGATTCACTATTTATTGCATCATCAGCAGAACTGTGGAAAAGTGGATTATACTCACAAATACGAATTGAGTAATCATCACAACCTATTGAATTCCATTCAAAGGTTGGGTTAGCAATAGCAATTTGTTCATCATCAAGAGGTGAAATAAGGTTGAAACCTTCAGGTTTCTGTATGTTGATCACTTTGTCAGGATTAAATCCAACATAATCTACTGTAGTACCTGATGGTGCGGTGACACGTAACTTGAAGGAATACGTACCACTTGGAAGTTCTCCGTCAATCATTTTACTCAACAAACCACTACTTTCTGCGTTACTGATACCATCGTAATCAAACGTGTTAAACTTTATGGTATTCCCTAATTCATCAATGAGGCCATCACTTTTTACACTGGTATTTAATTTTGTATTATTAATCACCAGGGGTCCCTGTAGATCCATGGATAGGTCAACACTGAAGATCAGGGAATTTTCAAAGCCCAGATCAAGGGCTGTGGCGTATAGTGACAGATGAAAATCAACTCCCTCGACACTATTCATACCGGGATCTATCCGATAACTAAAGAGAATAGGTTCACCCGGGTTAAAACTTTTCTGTGCATCAAGCACATAGATCATATCCCATTCGGCTATATCTGGTTGAGCTGTGACCGTGATGGTTTGGGCACTAACCAGGCTTGTTAGAAGAACGGTGTATAGTATGTATAGCATCTTTTTCATGATTTCCTCCTGCACATAATGGAAGATAAGACAAACAAGTCATATCTGCGTGCGCTATGTCATTCCATATGTAGCTGGAATTTAGTTAGAGAATTAAGCAGAAACAACAACTCTGCTACCTTTGAGAGCACGTCTTTTCAACTATCTTTTTTAACAATTTTGGCTACAGACGTGGCTACATAGGCACTTCTGAGATCCACTACTGAAAGTAGCGCGCACTTAAATCGGATAAATCAGGCTTTTCAGCATGGCATAACTTGGTGACTGGTAGGTCTTTATAATTTCCTTACTCAGAATAGTACAGTTTTTTGACATTCATACGATATTAGCAACGGGAAGTAAAACTAGCAACTGTATCTAAATCTTGAGGAAACATAAAGGGTAGCCAGTGTATGTCATTTCCAATATATTTTGGAGCCCCGAGTAACATTCCGTTATACACTAAGATCTATCTATAATTCCATTTATTTACCATTGAGGTCCTGTGTTTTCAGCCATAACTACGTCGTGGTTAAGCACCACAATTTTGGAATGACACCGCGCGTAACAATTATTCTCGCGTTTTAAATTCCTAAGGCAGTGGTCTTCTGAAAAAGTGGATTAAATAGAAAGAGCCCCTTGCATAAGCAGAGGGGCTCTTCAAGGTTTCTCGACAACGTCCTACTTTCACACACTCAAAGAATGCA
>CAZOBQ010000088.1:0-10136 GCA_964578155.1 uncultured Lentisphaeria bacterium | reverse complement strand
GTAAGTTCGAATAAAAAAGGCGAGATTTACTCGCCTTTTTTATTTCTACTCGAATCTTAAGCCTTAGATCACTTTGTGTACAAGGAGACCAATCATTACGATCAGTGCGACAAAAATCATAGCAACGGACCAGTTACCTTTTTTGATCTCTTCCCATTCATCAATATCAGATGAGAACCAATCGAATACTTTTAACGCAATAGCTACACCCACGGAAAAGCCCAGGGAAGCAACAACTGCCCAACCTAAACCTTCAGCATAACGCTCCCAAATTGATACCTCAAATGGGTTTGCAGCAAAGACGGATGATGCCATGAGAAACATTGAACTCATAAACAACATAGTTTTCTTTAACATTCTATTCTCCTTTTTCGTATTTTAGTATAATAACTATAAGCATTATTTAATTTTCAAACAACCTTCAGTGAAAGCTTCAGTAGTCATCCTGGTATTATACAAATTTTCACAGCATTGACCACTAGCCTGTAAAATCATTTTAGGTTTCTGACTGAACTCTAATTCCACGTCAATAATGATCAGATCAATGGGGAGGCGTGCATGCTGTGATATTGCCCCACCAACTAAAAACGCTTGTAGTAGGTCATCTGAAAGTGTTGAAGTCCTACTCAGCAGTTTAATGTAAAATATCCTATCTTGACCTTTAATTTGTATCAGGTCAAATGCATTCCGAGCCATATTCACACCATTCTGGCGATAGATATCTTGGGCGTAGGACACCAACGTAGACTCTTCATCAGGTTTTTGCGTACTGGGATATATCACGCCAGTGAACATGATAACTAATAAAAAATGAACGATTAATGTGTTTCGCATATTGCGATAAATCCTCATACCTGCTGATCAAACAATTTTAAGTAGGAGGTTTCCGATAACAATAATTATTTCAAATAACGGAAATTTGATCTTAATCATTGAAACCAGTTATATGGTCATAATCTGGTCTCGTAAATTCTTGTTCAAATGCGTTGATGGATTCTTTCATATTCTCGACTAAATCATCCCGAATACATTTTACTGCTAGTTTGATCGCATTGTCAATGGCTCTGGGAGTGGATCGTCCATGACACTTCAGGACCAACTTTTCCAGACCAAGGATAGGTGCACCACCATATTCCTGATAATCACTTATTTTTTTAACTTTCCTGATACCTCCAGAAAGCATGATCATGCCCAACTTCCAGATAAGCTTCTTCTGGAATGCAAGTTTACCTAAACCCATAGCTGTTTCGGCAACACCCTCTATGGTCTTGATAGCTATATTGCCTGGGAAACCTTCTGTAACCACCACATCGACAACTCCCTTCATCAAGTCACTTCCCTCGATGTTACCTTTGAAATTGATTTGGGGTAAGTATTCGAGAATCCGGTTCACTTCAATATATTTGGGACCACCCTTATTGTTCTCAGATCCCATATTGAGTAAACCAACCAATGGTTTTTCTACGCCTGTGACTTTCTGGGAATATGCGTTTCCCATAAGTGCGAAATGAATCATGTGATCACGATCCACTGTGATATTGGCTCCAATATCTAAAATTAGAGAGAAGATATCTTCTCGATTTAATTGGTTCTGTGTCGGGTAAACAGCCGCCAGCGCAGTTCTGTGTACTCCCTTAATTCGTGGAATGGTTTGGGCGCTAGCAAGGATAAGGGCCCCAGTATTACCTGCTGATATCAGTGCCTCAGCTTGACCGGTTGCTACTATCTCAGCTGCTTTGATCATAGATGATTCAGGATACTTGTCAAATATTTCCTTAGGCTTTGCATCCATGGGAATAGACTGAGGAGCGTGGATGATTTCAATATATTTTCGAACTTTTGGAAAGGCTTCTAATTCACGTTCTAATATCTTTTCGTCACCCGTGAGTAAAATATGTAAATCGCCAGCTGTAGCTGCTTGACAAACACCTTCAACAATGGCCTTGGGGGCATGATCTCCACCCATACCATCAACAGCCAGACGATAAGTTTTCATATTATTTGCTCCAGGTTTGAATGAGTTCCATAATAAGTCTTACACCAGCACCTGAAGGGCCGTCAGGGAGGTAGGACCGACCTTTTGTCAACCAACCAGAACCAGCGATATCAACATGACACCAGGGAATATCTTCACCCACAAATTCTCTCAGGAAAGCCCCAGCAGAAATTGTACCTGCTGAACGACCTGCTCCAGTATTCTTTACATCGGCAATTTTTGATTTTATGTCTTCTGCATATTCATCATCAAGGGGTAGTTGCCAAACTCTATCTTGAGATTTTTTGCCAACATTGATCAATTCATCTGCAAAATCTTGATCATTAGTCAACAAACCGCTATATCTGTGACCCAAAGCAACAACAACTGCCCCTGTTAGTGTCGCAAAGTCCACCAGACCATCTAATTTATAGTGTTTGGAGATATATGATAGACCATCAGCCAAAATAAGACGACCCTCAGCATCAGTATTCAGGATTTCAATAGTTTTACCATTGTAGGCAGTCAAGATATCGCCAGGTTTGTAGGCTTCTCCTCCGAGCATATTTTCAGTGGAAGGAACAATCGCAATGACATTCAATTTCGGCTTGATGGAAGCGACTGCTGACATAATACCCAAGACAGCAGCCCCACCGAGCATGTCAAATTTCATCTCATCCATGCCTGCGGAAGGTTTGATTGAGATACCACCTGAATCAAAAGTCAGACCTTTGCCAACTAAACCAAGGGTTTTTGATCCTTCTCCACCACCCATGTATTCCATGATAATAAATTTTGGTGGGACATCTGAACCCTGTGCGACTCCTTGGATACCACCGAAGCCCAATTTTTCAAAATCCTCACGCTCAAAAACAGTGAGTTTCATGTCACCTGCTTTGGCAATTGTTTCGGCTGTGTCAGCTAAGAATGTTGGTGTGGCAATATTGGAAGGGTGATTTCCCAGATCGCGTGTTAGAATAACGGCTTCAGAGATCTGCATGCCATAGTTTAGAGGATTTGCAATATCTGCCTTACTCAATGCGATGACATTTTCAATACCAGCATAGGAATCTTCGGGTTTTTTATAGTTTAGAAACTGGTAGCTACCCATTACGAGACCTTCAGCCAAAGCCTGAGCATCACTGGTCTCTAACATTTCCTCGCCCATAAATTCAATGGCGATATCCTTACTCTTTAAACCCAATACGAGTTTTCCGGCTGTTGCTGCAGCTTGACGGAGGGAGTCGGATGTGTATTTTGAGGATTCACCAAGACCGATGGCGATGTAGCGTTTTGCTGTTTCGCAATCTGGACTGTACATGACCATGCTCTGATTAAGCTTGGCTTTGAATTCACCATTCTCCATAGCGATTGACAATTGGCTGGTCAGCTTGGGATGATTCTTTTGAAATTCAGGAGTAAGGGCTGTATCTGAGAATAAGCCGAAAATAAAAGCGTCCTGACCCTTTAGTGATTCAGCCTGAGTAATGGTGGTTAATTTGAAAAGTGACATTGTTGTCTGGTTCCTCTCTCTAGTGCTTATGTATGAATAAGTTTGGTATTTATCGTCATATGATTTGGCCTACAATGTATAAATAATGAGAGTCGATCGAAACCTGAAATGTGCATCCTTGTCTGTGGGTAGCAACTAATAAATATTTAAGGTAGTTTGGAAAATCTCATAATAAATCAATGCCGATTGATCCATGGTTTGTCTAGGTAACAAATCATATTAAACTAAGGGACTAGACAACAAAAAGATAGAAAGGGAGAGCATGCTTAGGATATTTCGATTGAGAGAATTGGGGACCGATGTGCGCACAGAGATTATAGCCGGCATTACCAGTTTTCTTGCCACCATGTACATTATTGTTGTTAATCCTGCGATTCTAACTGCCACAGGGATGTCCTTTCCAGCAGTACTAACTGCCACAGTGCTGGTGAGTGCCTTCAGCTCCATCGCCATGGGAATCTATGCTAATAACCCTATTCTATTAGCTCCTGGTATGGGGATTAATGCCTTTTTTACTTTTGGCATCGTCTTGGGAATGGGAATTCCATGGGAGACAGCTTTAGGTGCTGTATTCCTTTCAGGTATTGTTTTCCTCTTGCTCTCTATCTTTAATATCCGAACCATGATCGTTAAAGCGATTCCACATCAGCTTAGATATGCGATTGCGGCTGGGATTGGACTGTTCATCACCTTTATTGGCTTTAAGAACGCAAATTTCATCGTGGCTAACCCAGCCACACTCGTCGGCATGGGTGAGCTGACACCTTCAGTACTAACATTTCTGGCTGGTCTTTTAATCACATCGGTTCTTGTTGTGGCTCGATTTAAGGGAGCACTTATTGTGGGAATTTTAGCAACAACTATTTTGGCCATACCGATTGGGAGATGGTGGGGTGATGCAAGCACCATCAATTTTGGCACTGCCACATTGGTCAGTTTTAAGGGTGTTTTTTCTGCACCCGATTTTTCACTGCTATTTGCGCTGGATCTTGTGGGAGCTTTAAAGTTTACGATGGTACCTGTGATCTTTGCTTTTCTATTTACGGATATGTTTGATAGTATCTCAACATTTGTTGGAGTGGCGGAAGCAGGCGATCTAAAGGGGGAAGACGGTGAACCACGCAATATTAAACAATCGCTTATTGTTGATGGCTTTTCTACCACCATATCAGGATTAATGGGGACCAGTTCTGGAACCAGTTACATTGAATCAGCTACAGGGATTGAAGAAGGTGGACGATCTGGATTAACAGCAGTGGTAGCTGGGATCCTCTTTCTGCCCTTCATGTTCCTATCTCCATTATTGTCCGTAATTCCTTCCATAGCAACCGCACCGGCTTTGGTCCTCGTTGGTGTATTTATGATGAAACCAGTTAAAAAAATCACCTGGAGTCAGATGGACAATGCCATTCCAGCATTCATTGCCATGTTGCTTATCCCGCTGACCTTCAGTATTACTCAAGGAATTATTTGGGGATTTTTAAGCTGGACATTTATCAAAGTTCTCAATGGAAAATCAGATGAGATATCACCTATGTTATGGGGTATTGATGTTTTTGCTATCCTGGCATTGATGACATAAATAAATAATCTGTGATCATCGCCGTCATTGGCTCACATGTTGCCATTATAATTTGAGAATTGGAAAATACTGGCTCGGAGAAACACCAGTATTTGTAAGCGCTGAAGCCTGAATTAGATTGCAGACGCTTACGCGGTGAGCAAACAGGCGTTGGTTAGCATTGGGATGCTATAAAAAATATAGGAGATGAGTTAGATGGGCGATATAAATATTTCCGGGTATGGTGATGATCTCACTATCGATGGAATTCGTATTGGTGACTTAAGTCCAGCAGAACATGAAGCAATTGAGCTGGCAAAGGGTGGTCAGAATTATTCACCATTGGAAGATGTTGTTGTGAGTCATGTTCAGGACAGTTCTACACTGATCTGCCGTAAACCTGATCCAGAAGGTGTCAAAGCTTATATCGAAGAAGAATTGTTGGACGGTCTGTGTTGTTATTCTGCTGTGAATCAGGGCCAATTGAATAAGACCATTGTCGATGCAGTAGTGGCCCATCTCCAGGATGAAAAAATTCCCACCGTTCCTCGCTCTATCCGTCACAAATACATGGCAGCCTTCTTAATGACGGTTACTGCTTTTACCAAAATGGATAAGGTGGTTCCAAAAGTTGCGGGTGTAGAGGCACCGGAACTCATGGCGAAGTTATCGCGTCGCTGGGGTTATCGGGTAAAAGGAATTCCTGCGAATGAGGCTATTATTGTCGTAGCTGCTGAGAATTTTCACGGACGTTCCCTGTTTGCTGTTTCTGCATCTACCGATCCAGCTGCTAAAGAAGATTTTGGTCCTTTCTTACCAGGAATTGAAATCGTGCCCTTTAATGATGCTGATGCCCTGGAAGCCTTATTCAAAGAAAAAGGTGACAAGATTGCTTCATTCATCGTTGAACCCATCCAGGGTGAAGCTGGCGTGATCTTGCCGGATGCTGATTATCACCCACGGGTGGCTGAATTGTGTAAAGAGTACAATGTCCTTTACTGCGTTGATGAAGTCCAGACAGGTTTCGGACGTACAGGAGCAGACTTTGCCCATCAACTCTATGGCGTTAAACCTGATCTCATGGCCTGTGGAAAAGCTGCAGGCGGCGGTATTATGCCTGTTTCTTTTGTAGCTGGTCGTAAGGATGTTATCGATGTTCTGACACCAGGCTCTGAGGGGTCGACCTTTGGTGGGTTTCCCTTGGCTTCGGTAACTGCTATTTTTGCCATAAAATCATTGGTAGATGAAAACCTCACTGAGAATGCCAGGACAATGGGCGAGCGCCTCTTGGGTCATTTTGAAAGTATTCGCCAGGAATTTCCCGATAAGATCAAAGAGGGTAGAGGCTCAGGTCTTCTCACAGCCTTTGAAATGTTCGATAAACCTGGTTTAGATGGACATAAAGTATCGATCAAACTGCTAGAAAATGGTATTTATGCAAAAGAGACGCATAAGACGACTGTAAGATTAGCTCCGGCACTTACTATCACGGCTGAAGGCATTGATCATATTGGAAACTCTATTCGCAAGGTGATCAGCGAGCTGTAAAATCGTTTAACCGCGAAGTTCGCCAAGAGCGCAAAGTTCTTTTTGACCTCAAGAAAAAAGAACTCGTCACCCTGAGCGGAGTCGAAGTTTCGTAATCTTTATAATATATGCACAACATAGTTTGTTCTCATTAACCCCTGACTTTAGTCGGGGGTTTTTTGTGTAAACAGGTACGGTAAAACCGTTTAAACGGTTTGCACCTTTTCTCTATAATTTCATTAGCCCCGGGTTAAAACCCGGGGCTAATGAAATTGCCTGCATAAAATTATTGATTAAGGTATAAAAAAGACAAAGCCCTATTCCCAGGGGAATAGGGCTAGTGTGAAACGGAGGTTGTTTGTCCTGCCCGACTACCGGGCATTATCCTTCACGGATATTTTAGTCGCTACAGGTTCATTGTGTCCTGACGACGTATGTATGTTGGGACTGAGAGGTCATCACTGAAATGCATGATTGCATCCTGGTCCTGTTTCTCCTGTTGCCGTTCAAAAGCAGGAGATTCCATTTTCTCTCTATTGTCCAATGCATCTAATCGAGCTGCCACAATGGGTTCAGCAAAGTCTGGAAGGGGTGTTTCGATCACAATCTCTTCCACTTCTTTGGCTTCTGCAATGGGTGGATTTGGACGATATACTCTGGCAGGTTGAGTCTCGTTATGATCAAAGCGCATATCATTGTCTTTGCGAAAACCGGTTGCAATGACGGTAACCCGCATTTCATCAACCATACTTTCATCAATAACGGCACCAAGGATTATATTTGCTTGCTCGCCAACCTCTTCAAAAATGAGATTGGAGGCTTCATCTACCTCAGCCAAAGTCATACTTGGACCACCAGTAATGTTGATCAAAAGTCCCTGAGCGCCCTTAATATTGGTTTCATCCAATAAAGGTGATGAAATAGCGGTCTGAGCGGCCAATACAGCGCGTTCCTCACCTGAAGCCATGCCAGTACCCATAATAGCATCACCCATACCTTCCATGACCGTTTTGACATCAGCATAATCAAGGTTGATCAGGCCATGGACATTGATAAGGTCGGATATTCCTCTGGTTGCCTGATGTAGCACTGAATCAGCTTCCAAAAAGGCATCAACCATACTGGTGCTTTTGTCTACAATGGAGAGTAGTCTTTGATTTGGGATAACGATGAGTGTATCAAGATGTTCACGTAACTTCTCTACACCTTCTTTTCCACGCTTTGCTCTGGGTGGACCCTCAAAGCGGAAAGGAGTGGTAACGATACCGATAGTCAACGCACCGATCTCTTTAGAGATACGTGCGACTACAGGGGCTGCGCCAGTACCAGTACCACCACCCATACCAGCTGTGATGAATACCAGATCTGAGCCGTCTAGGGCAGCAGCAATGGATTGTGCATCTTCTTCTGCAGCGGCCTCACCAACATGCAGTTTTGCGCCGGCACCAAGACCCTTTGTAATGGTCTTGCCTACCTGAATTTTTACATCTGCCTTACTGTGTTCAAGAGCCTGAGCATCTGTGTTGACTGCTATGAACTCTACACCAGAAAGTGCAGAATCTACCATTCGATCGATAGCATTACTTCCGGCACCACCGACACCGATGACGCGTATACGTGCTTTCTGTTCTTTTAGACTGTCAAATTCAAATAACATGGTTTGATCCTCCGTTTTGGATTTGTTCGTTTTTAAAAATTATTTTTAAAAAATTCTTTTATACTGTTAAATGCCCCTGAAATACTGCTTTGGTCAAACCGATTTGCATCATCAGACTGATATTTTGCAGCATGTGCTATCAGCCCTGTGGCTGTGGCATATTCTGGACCATCAATCATTTCTGTTGTATCATTAAAGCCAATTGGACTCCCTAATCTCACAGGCAAACCAAAAACGCGCTCTGTCAGGGGAATAATTCCTGGAATTTTCGATCCACCACCAGTCAGGACTATCCCTGAGTTGAGGTGTTTCAGCATACCGCTCTCTTTAAGATTGGATTTCACCATCTTAAGGGTTTCATCCATTCTGGCTTCGATATACATGGAAAATTCAACTTCATTGAGATTACGATCCTGTCGACCGCCAACACCTTTGACATCAAAAACTTTGTCCGCAGCCGCGATCTCCGTATAACAGTGACCATATTTGAGCTTGAGCTCATCAGCCTGCTCTTCAGTGATTCGCAAGATTCCGGCGATGTCTGTAGTGACCTGGTTTCCACCGAAGGGGAGTGAAACGGTATGTTCAACTCCAAATTTGGATAAGACGATAGCGTCAGTTGTCCCGGCACCGATATCGATAAGGCCGACTCCGACCTGTTTCTCGTCTTCTGTTAATACTGACTGGGCGGAAGCGATAGGTTCCAGAACAAAATCTTTTACCTGACAACCTGCATGCCGCACGGTTGAAATGATATTCTTAGTACTCGTCGTGGCAGAAGTTACCAGATGAACCTGAGCTTCTAGACGACGACCATTCATCCCGATTGGATTTCGCAATCCAGCCTCATCATCTACAGCAAATTGCTGGGGGATAACATGAATTATTTGACGGCCATTGGGGAGACCCACAGCTTTGGCTGATTCAATCACACGATCCACATCATCTTCAGTGATTTCAAGCTCTTTGCCACCACTTCTTTTACTGAGATCAGCAATCCCAATTACACCAGTTGCATTCAAACTGTAAATATGTTCTCCAGCTATTCCCACAGTTACGTGCTGGGCTTTGATCCCTGCACTTACCTCGATTTCATCAAGAACTGTGCGAATTGCATTGGAGGTTGCTTCGATGTCGACAATAGTACCGCGTCGTAATCCTGTAGAGGGTGAACTACTTACCCCTACGATCTTGAGTGTATCTTCGTGATCTTGCTCAGCAGCAATTGCGCAAACTTTAGATGTGCCAATATCCAGGCCAATGTATACACCACGACTATTCATTATTATTTTCGCTCCTTTACGATAACCTGACGATCGTATCGTAGATCGATATATTGATAGGGACTAATAATCCCTGAGTCCGATTCATCTGCTATGAAGTTTGCCAGGATTCTACTACTCATAACGGCATCATCTTCATTGCCAAGCAAGACATTTGTACCATGAGTAGCTGAAATCAATTTGATTCCCCGGCGGTCATAGGATATTTCTGAGATATCTAAATAAATATTCTGATGTTCTTTCCGAAGTACTTTGAGAAAGTTCACCAGGACTTTTACGGTCTCATCAGCCATCACTTCACCGATATGGACCGATTGAGGATCAGTCTTGATCCCTGTGATGATGGGAAGATTATAGAGCATTCCCTTGTCAGGGAGAGGTAGCAGGGTAGACTTATCATCCAGAGTCATAATGCTTTCAATGGCGATGTAAGCCACAGGAAGAACATCATATAGATAGATATCCAATGTGTTTGGATAATGACGTGTAACCTTTGCGCTTCTGATCAAAGGGTATTCCAAAAAGCTATCTTGAATTTTTCTTAGATCAAGAGCCTGTAGCGGTTTACCAAGATAGGGCTCAGTTAAACTTTTAACCCGCTCCTGGCTCATGGTTCTCTG
>CAZOBQ010000087.1:0-10344 GCA_964578155.1 uncultured Lentisphaeria bacterium | reverse complement strand
AGCGAGCTCCATCCCCAATATCTTTTTACGTGGTCCCCTGAAACCAATCATAAAACGCATGATGGGCTTAAATAAAATATCCTGAAGCTTTCCTAGTCCGGGTTTAAAACTCCGAATTTTAGTATCCCCAATGTGCACTGTTGTTGCATGTATTTTTATCAGCACCTCATCGTCTTTAGGAGTAGGTTTCTCAATGTCTCGAATCTCAAGGACCTCAGGAGGTCCATATTTTGTACAGATGACTGCTTTCATTTGTCCTCCATGTTGAATAATATATTCAAATAGTTTGGATGATTTTGTTTAATTGTCAAACTATTACTAAAGTAAACCTAACGCATGCATAACTGGCGTTTTTTGCAGAGCGAAGCGGCGTGAAAAACGTCCGAGTTAATGCACTTGTTATGTGTTTTGTGATTTATATAATTTTCTGACATTTAACATGAAACTTGGTTTTTTGAATAATTTTTAAAAAACCAGATGTTTCTATCTTTTGAATTGTCTTAGAACGTGGTTGATGCCCGTCCTCAATTATTATTGTTCCATCTCTTTTTACCAATCTGCTTAATTCTTTTAACAACTCATTTGGTCGTTCTATCATATGAAGCATGTCTAAAGCATATATTACATCTGCAGTATCATTGATTATAGATGTGCTGTATTGTTCCGCAAGAACAGCTTCTACATTAGTTAATTTGTATTTTTTAATTTTCTCTTTTACTTTGCTAATAGCAAGTGGATGAATATCTACAGCTATTACCTTACCTGATTTTCCAACAGTATTGGAAGCAATATGGATATATCGTGCAGGGCCACAACCGTAATCAATAACAGTTTGTCCTGGTTTAAGATCAAGCGTTTCAAAGTTTTTACTATAACGCTTTCCAAATAAATCCATCAATTTCATTATAAATGTCATAACATGGAAAGCTATGTTTGGAATTGCTTCCCTGTTTTTTCCTGAAAGTATATCGCCAAGTGTTTTTTTCTTTTCATTATTTCCCCTGGTCATATTTTTCATTCTCTTTGTTATTTCGATATCATAGTAATTAACTACCATATTTTTGTAAAAATCGTTTGGTGGCCCAATGTAGCATCTCTAAAGCGTAGTTATTCCCGGCCAGATAAACGCCCACCCCGAACATGATGTGCACCAATATGAAAACAACAGGACCGCCAACTGCAATTATAATCGGCTTAGTTAATTTCACCGACAGATAGGTCAAGAAAGCCAGAGCCGGCAAACTTATCAAAAAACTCATCACAAGTGAGACTAAGCCTACGTAGACACGCGTGCCAGGTTGCTGCTTCAAGATAGGCAGTCCGTCCGGTTTGGTCAGGGATTTTTGACCGAACTTGGTCTGCTCCAACTTATGGGCAAAAGACCTAAGAAGGACCACTTACAATTTCTCCTTCATTTATCACTCCTTATGTGCTCGTTGTGATACAACCCTTTCCTAACGACCCTGCGCTTCTACTGCGAGGCTATAGTCTTCAATATTTAATATTACTGTATTCATCTTGATTCACCTCTTACGCGCCGAGTCTGTAGCACGCGCTTGTTAGGTTTACGGTGAAGGTGCCTGCCAGAACAATTGCTTATCGCTGATGTATATGACCTTCCCGCGTTTAGTCAGCTCTGATGTATTCAAAAGTTCCTCTCGATATCCATCTGGAATTAACTCAAAGTACACCTTCTCTGGTTTTGAGCGTTGATTGAACATGCTGGTTTGTTGGCAACGAACCTTGAAGATATTCTTCGAGAGATACCATTGATAGTCAGCGGCTTCGACCCAGCTTATGAAACGTTCCCAGGTTTTCGATAACCCTCCTTGATCGGTTTGTAGGTCCTGCTCCAGCAAAGGGTCACCAGAGATCAAACGCTTCCGGATTTCAGGATATCCTAGTATGTTTCCTGCTTCATCAGTCAGATAGAAACCAAAATCTGGATCCATCCATAGCCATTTCCCAAGAGTCCTGGAATAGACAGATGTAATATAGTGGCTTTCATCCTTCTCGTGGGAATGAGGCAGAAGGTGTGTCTGACGTGAAGCGAACCCCATGGATAGAAATACCTCGTTCAGCACAACCGTCTTCAAATAGCAATTGATTGTTTTATTGTCAACTGTCGCTAAATGTATCACTGTGAATGCGTTTATCTCTTTCGGGAATTTCGGATTATTCGCGTGCCCTGTGAGCTTAAATACCCACCGAGTTAAATTAATGATTTGATCAATCTCAGAACCCTCCCCTGCGACCGTTTCCAGATTGTAGGTCTCCTTCAGCCGTCTAAGATTTTCATCCGAGGAATCGGCATAGTTGAATAAAACTACTGTGGAATCCCCAGGAGGGTTAGCTGAAAAAGTCTGATGTTCATTTATGAGACCCGCCCATTCCTCTCCAAGGGTGATGTTTTCAGGACGCTCCCGAAGTGATGGGAGAATATAGATGGAACCCAGAATCACGATCACTAGGGCAACAATGATAATGATAACCATTTTGATGCGTTTGCTACTCATATTGTGTCCTTTTATTGAGAATATTCAATTGAAAAAGATCAATAATGCTACCCGTCATCTGTTGCGATAATCAGATATTTCCTGTGTTAGATTGCACATATCGCTATCGCTAGTTAAACCTAACGTTTTGAGTTTTAGCTGCAGAGCCCCTTAACGTTTAAACTGTTTCTATTCTTCAATTATTTTGGCCCCCCACTGAAATTGGCTGTGTCAGTTGCTAGCGCTTGTTATGCCGAGGCAGCTGTACTGGCGATCATTTCGCGATAGGTGTAGTAATATAGGAAGCACTCAAGAACTTCCAGGTCCCGCCCTCTTTGATCAGGGTGAAGTAGTCTATGTTCCTTGAACGAGCTATATTGTCCCTGATCAGGGTCGCGTCTGCCCGGACAAAGGCGAGACCCCCAGCTTCTATATGAACTGTAAAGTGTGAAACTGGTTCCTGATACCGGGATGGGTTGCTGCGCGCCTTCAGGACGGAATAGAATTCTTCGAATGTGTATGTCTTGGTGTGCAATTCTCCATTACGAAAGCGCACTGAACCGATATTTGCATTTGCGGTGAACATGGGAGGCAGGGCGTCCAGGTCGTAATTACCAATGGCAATCAAGAATCGATTCACTGCCGCTTTGACCTCGTCCTCGTCAAAGACATTTGAGGTGTCATCTTTGGGAGTATCTGCGGACAGGCTTTCGGAGGCCTGCTCTGCCGGGCTATATGCAGCACAGAAAGCGACTGTCAGTGCTATTATCAACGCTCGCATCATCGGGATCCTTTCCCCTTCAAGAATCGTTATTCTTTGCATCAGGTCATGTGATTAGCAGCTACGGCCTATCGCATGCTTCGCGGCATAACGCCCCCGCGCTGTTCACATTAAAAGCGCAGCTTTTGATGGACTTGCTGCACAGGTCAAACGCTTATTTTGTACTAAATGCTGTATCTTAATCATCATAATTGTTTAGTAAGCAACTTCAGTATGTCAGTACCAAGCACCTGTTAAACAGCCGACCACTTATCAGGAAAAACTGTGAATTTCTTCAAGTTCTTCAGCCTCTTTATTTTTTGCCCAATACAAATCCCATCGCTGCTGAAGATTCATCCAGAAATCAGGTGTATTCCCAAAGAATCGTGAAAGACGCAAGGCGGTGCTCGGTGTGATTCCTCTTTTACCGTTTACGAGTTCGTTCACTCTCTGAAATGGAACATGTATGGATTTTGCCAAATGTTTCTGCGAAATTCCCATGGGTTTCAGGAATTCTTCAAGCAACATTTCACCAGGATGAGTTGGTGATCTATGAGTAGGTATTCTAACCATAATATTCTCCTTTAGTGGTAATCCACTACTTCTACATCTATTGGACCTAATTCAGTCCAACTAAAACATGCCCGATACTGCTCATTGATTCGGATACTGTATTGACCTTCTCTGTTACCCTTTAATGCCTCTAGTCTGTTTCCTGGTGGAATTCGTAGCTCAGAAAGCTGAATCACAGAATCTAATTGGTCAAGTTTTCGAGTAGCTATTCTCATCAAACCAGTAGGACATTTTTTTCGTGCAATCTTCGAATCAATACCATTGAAGATGTCTTCAGCACCCTTATCTGCGAATGAACGTATCATGCTATAAGTATATCACGGTTATCATGCTATTTCAAGACTTTTTCAAAAGGGATGTTTAACGTCTTAAGCTTGTGCTGCTTCTCAAGAAAGCATTGTTGTGCAATTTTCGATCGTCCGACCACAGTATTTCAGACCTGCACTCCTTATTCTCGAATTAGCACCAAGCCATTGTTAGGCAACAGCAGTTAATTTATCCACAGGCTCTTAGGTTTTTCGGTGCGACTCAAAGTGTCATTTTCCTAAAATAGCTGGTATCCCACTGCAATCCCTATGCGCAGACCTGACCAATTGGGGCCGAGCTTATTGCCATCCACACGGAGGATGGCATCTTCCTCATCTTTTAGATGAAATGCCTTCGAGTAGCTTAATTGGTACCCACCCTCAAATGTTAGGGATAATCTTGTGATCTTGTACTGAAAGGCAAGTGATGGGGCAAGAGCGAGGCCTAGTGCTACTAACTCGTACTCGGTATTTTCACTTTCGTCAAAAACCTTCATCTCATCGCTCAAAGAGAGACTACTCCAGAGTCCATATACAGGCATGTTAACCATAAAATTAGATGAATTAAAGTCACGGATCGTCCACGCGTTGTACCAGCCATAGCCATTACTCCTTACAATCTGATCAGAAACGATGTGGCCTGAATAATCGGCATAATGCACACGACCGCCAGCTTCCATGTGCGTCCAAGTAAAACCTCCAGCGTACCGAGGATTAAATTTCTTGATGATATCAACACGTGTATAATAAAAACTGGGAAATTCTGAAGTAATTTCTGCTGGAATCGACAGACTGCCATATTCAGAAACGATATTTTGCTGCAACAGATGCATATCGGACATATCATACTGGCTCTGACCGATCTGGACCTGTATTACCATGTCTCTAGCAAAAACACCGAGTGAGGAATACAGGAAGATTACGGAGCAAATAATCGACTTGATCATGAATTCAATTTCCTAGTGCTTCTAGCGATAGTCGATACCCTGAGGTGAAAATTGTATTGTCCCAGAACCTGTATAATTTGGTGGAGCTTGCAGAGAGATCCTGAACGGTAGCGCCTGTGCTTGGGTCGATGACAATATAGCGACCTTCACTCCTGAATAGCCCCCCGACCAGAGAAGTTACCGGATCAAAATATGGGTTTCTAAGTCGGTCTGGGGCGTTAACCTGACTAACAACACTGAAGTCGTTTGCATCATAGGTGGTAATCGAACTAGGGGTAGATACCAAGAGTTGATTGCCTTCTCCAATGAATAGACTCTCAACCCATTGGCCCAAACCGGCTATTTCAGTGAGGGTGTTTTCACCAATCTGGTATAGTGTATCATACGCGATCAAATATTGCCCGTTTGCAGAAATTTCAGAATTAGTGCCATAAGCGTAGTTGGGATTAATGACCTGGATGGGATCATTCATATCCATTACAACGACGCCCATTCCCCAATTTGAATAGTTTTTTTCCATGAAACTGGGAAAAGTTATCCTGTTGGTGTTTGACACTGAGAGATCATGGATCGCTCGCCCATTATACCCCAGCAAGGCGCTTGTGGTCCATGTTTGTTGGGCTGTGAGAGTCAGTGGGTCTATTTGATGGATATAGCCTGTTCCATTAATATAGTTGGTGACATAGGCATACTGACCATTTGGGGAGATTCCAAAGCAAAAGTAGGAGACCTCCGAATCCAGTGTTAATGAGTCCAGATTAGCATATGATTCAGCATCCATGCGGTAAATAGTATTTCCATATTGACGATAGATTGAGCCAGTGACAGCACAAAACTGCAAACTGCCAGGATAGGGAAAAGGCAAACCGAGATATGCTTCAAAGCTGTCGTGAAGATTATGAGACCAGATGTAATTATTTTTAAAAACAACATCCAATGTGTACCCAATCGGATCTCCAAACGCGACATCTGAGTCGACAAAGCTCGTATTGTTTATATCTCCCGTGGAAAAAATCGTGTTGTCATCTTTCGTGATTTCATATTTGGAAAAATTTTGTGGATATAAGCACGGTGTCCAGTGCATGGGAATCTCAGAATAGTTAGTATCTGTTGAGGGGTAAAATACAGGTTGCCCTTCTATATAATAAAAATATTCACCTTGAGACTGTCCCAATGCGGAAATAACATTCACTCGATAATACGCGGGTCCCCCCAGGTAGGTTGAATCAATGACGGTAGTGGTGTTCCCATCAAACACAGAAGTAAGATGCCGTTCATCTATATTTCCGCCGGAAATAGCTTGCCCCTTGTCGATGTTATACCTGATGAAACCATTCCGGTTAAATTTCTCCCAGGAGATGACCATATCGCCAGATCTAGTAGAAATCCCCTTCATAAAAAGAGGACGTGGCGGGCGATTATCGATGGTTAGAATATATTCGAGTTCAAAAGATAGATATTCTGCTCCGACGATATCTGCCAAGCTATTTGAGCCAGTTTTTGACACACCTCGAATGATTAGACTCAATGTATCTTGGACAAAATCATAGGTGTTCAAAGAGTATGAGCCTTTGAGTTGAGTAAAGCTATGAATTAAAACGCTGTCCAGTAGCAATTCACCACCATAGAAATCGCGACCCAATAGGTTGAGATCATAAGCCAACGTCGTAAATCCCCAAGCAGAAACAGTATCTGCAGAATTGTTCAGGTCAATGTAAATGATTGGCTCAGGTATCTCCTTCTCCTGAAAATTGCTGCCAGTGGGAGAATATTCACATTGGATGAAAACCAAAAGGGTTACTAGGAAAGATGAAAGGTGTCGAATACTTCTTGATATCATAGGAAAACATTCAATTTGATTTTGGTTGGAGTTTATTTCCATAACATACTCTGTTTGCCTAACGCGCTTGGCTTGTTCTGCTTCTCAAGAAAGCAACATTTTGTAAGTTAACTGTATCCATCCACTTGATTATCCTCAACATATCACCTGCATGTGAGTCAGCTCTAAGCCTGTTTTAGAGAGACTATTTCAATACTTTCTAAGAAGTAGCTCAGCTTGGTTAAAATCAATGTAATCGATTAGAAGTTCTTCTTCAGGATTCAAATCTATCGTATCAGAATACGCTTTCCAAGAGGTTGCCTCCCAATAATTTGTCCCATCATTTTCAATGTCGATGAATAATGTATCTCCACTAACCTTTTGGAGATTGCCCTCATATTGCGCACTATCTCCCCATTCGTAGACCCTAATATGTTTATGCATAGCAGAAAGTGATTCAATTGCAAATTGCCTTTCATCACCAGTAAAAGCGTTAGGAGCTCCATACCAGATTACATTCAGAATTGGGAATTGACCCACTTCTGAAATGTCCTGTTTCGGTAAAACTAGCGAGCTTCCATGAACCTTAACATTATTTATTGCATCAACTTCACGCACGTGTAGATCCATGTACACATAGCTATTTTGCCAGTCAGGACCAAACATACCGTCTGGTTGCGAATCCAGTTCTAAGAATAAGGTGCTATCTTCAACCCATGCTTTTTGCCACGAAGTGGTTACATCCACCAAGTTTCGATAAAGAAATCGCCGTGTACTGTCATCAATTTGTTCAATCGAAAATGTTTTTACCGGATTATCCCAGGATATTGAAAATGAAGGAAAGCCCGTAAACTGATCTTCAATGACAACCTCCTCAAGAGCATGATCACAATTAATTAAAGTTGCTAAAATTACTAGAGATGATAACAGAAGTAGAATTAGTTTTTCCATATTTAGCTCTCTCTAACGCTCCGAGTTTAAGCTGCACTCGACAATTTCTTGGATTTGTATCATATTTCGTATAGTTATCATCATTTTCGCTTTGTACACCCCTCTTAGAACATCAAGTTGAAGCCTTTGTTAGAGCGCCTTGCTACCAGATAGGTCAGCAACAAACGTTTGCTTGGGTAGCTAGTATCACCTACTAATGCACCAGATAATCGATTAAATTGGCCTCCACTAGATATCCCCAATATCCATCTGTATAGGAACTTCGCAACTGAGTTATCCCTATAGTTTTATCCAAGGTAAAGTTTACACACTCACCTTCCCAATACGGACAATTCCACATAGCTATAACAGTACCCGTATATTCCTGCCTGATTGGGATTGGGAATGCTTTATTAACCGAAGAAATGACTTGAAAAGCAGAAGCAGTGTTACTATCACACCCTTGACAGTCAGTTGCAGCAAGTAGGCCATCACTCAGATCGATTGTAAATACAAGACTATCATTTATAACTTCTGTAGTATCACTTTCAAAATTTGTTCCTGCTCGAAGTCGCCAATTAATAACCACCCCATTGAAAACTGTACTTACTGTAACAATATTTAAATCTGGTGAAATATTTAATATCTGCCATTTTTCCACACCTGTCCAATTATGCCCACTCTCATAATTCTCATCGTAAAATCGAACATTATATTCCCACCAATTTCCGACAGTTACCGGCAGATAGCTGATCGTATCAGGACAACATTCAATAGAGTTTGTATCACATTGATGAAAATAAGGGTCACATACTAGCAATATGCATTCTGTCGAATCCTCGCCACCTAAATAGAATCCAGGTGGGCATACAATCTCAAGACACTCCGATGAATCAACTCCCCCTAGGTAGTATCCAGGAGGGCAAACTATTTCAAGGCACTCAGTGGAATCGATACCGCCCAAATAATAGCCCTCTGGGCAGGTAACCTCACAGCAGGCCGTTGTATCATCAGAACATGGAAGAAACCCGTTCTCACAAGATACAGCTTCCTTGTTTCCCGAATCAGGGTCAGCGCAAGTCATCACGACAACTAAAATGAGGAATAAAAACCATTTCAAGAAATATTCATTCATTTGATATTACTCCATCTAACAGCTGGCGCTTCTGCTGCCGAGGGGGAGTAGAAGTTTGCCGATCCATTACTTTTTGTATTCTTCTTTCAATTCGATAACCACTCCATTCATGAAAGTCAGCAGCAAGCACGGGTTAGAAAGTATCATTTTATGAGCAGGATCTTAGAACTCCCTCTGTGGTATTTACCGTTTAATTGAAGCAGATAAATTCCTGTTGGTAGATCTTCTCCATCATTAGAAACCAATGACCAAGTATAGAACTGTTGACCTGCCGATAATTCTCCAGTTGCGTGACTAAAAATTTTAGCACCTAAAAGATCATGAATCGTGATCATAATATTGTCAGTTCGAGGTAGTGAATAGAAGATTGTGCAATTCAAATTAGTTGGATTAGGAAAAGTTGATAACACTAACGAAATGGGCTGATAACTTTCCCCCTTTGGGTTGATCGATAGATAGTAGTTTGCCGGAGAGGTTCCCAATGAATCAGTTTTGATTAGCCAGGCTTGGGAATCATCACCAAAAGAATCCGTATAGCCAGCCATCAGGAATCCATGATCATTAGTCTCCGTAACGGAGTATGCACCATCATCACCGTTTGCCCCGTACAACTGCATCCATTGCAAAGCACCTTGAGTATCAGTGCCTATCAACCATACATTCTTTCGATAGAATCCGTACACTCCATAAGACTTTGTGTAGCCAGTCACTATATAGCTATGATCAGTAGTTTCTATCAGTGAAAGTCCTCTATCCTCTTCCACCCCCCGAAGGTTCTTGTCCAAAGTTCATTCCCAAGCGAATCGGTTTTTACCAACCATAAGTCTTTATTGCCTTCTCCGAAAGAGGATGTGGAACCGGCTATCAGGTAGCATTGGTCTGTAGTCTTTATGATGGAATGTGCAAATTCATCATTTGGACCTCCATAAGTTTGAGTCCACTGTGTATTCCCCTGGGAGTCAGTTTTTATTAGCCAGAAGTCGCTTCCCCCTCCACCGGATGAGTAGGTGTAGCCCACACAAGCGTATCCCTGATCCTCGGCTTCGACTATTGAGTATATTCCATCATCATCAGCGCCATCGAACGTACGAGTCCAGATAAGTGAACCTTCAGAATCTGTTTTTGCCATTACTCCCGCATCATCGCGGGAGAATGAAGATTGTCTTCCAACCATGAGGTAATTTTGTTCAGAGGTTTCAATTACTTGCATGGCGGCTTCATGGAAATCCATTGGGCAATTGTACGTCCAGAGTGTGTCGCCTAATGAGTTAGTTTTGACCAGTGTCATATCCATACCACTGGGACCGTAATCTGAGGCTCCAGCTAACAGGTAGCTTTGATCAGAAGTCTCAATGACCGAATACGCATCTTTTCCGCCAA